>CANQKU010000086.1 GCA_947624535.1 uncultured Bacilli bacterium | reverse complement strand
GGGATTTCATTTTTTTCTAAAATTTGATTTACTTTTTTATAAGTCATTTGAATACGTGAACGAATTACACTAGGAAAGATTTCATAATCAAGTTGTTTTCCTTGGCTATCAAATTCCATCACACAAGAAATAGCTAGACGATCTACATTAGGATTTAGGGAACAAATTCCATTAGATAATTCATGTGGTAACATAGGTATTACACGATCAACTAAATATACACTAGTTCCTCTTTCCATAGCTTCATTATCAAGTGGTGATGACTCTTTTACATAATAAGAAACGTCTGCGATATGAACACCTAGTTTATAATGTCCATTAGATAATACTTTAATAGAAATAGCATCATCAATATCTTTGGTATCATCTCCATCAATCGTAAAAATTTCTTCATCCCTTAAATCTCTTCTACCTTCCATTTCTTCTAAAGAAACTTCCATAGGAATATTTTTTACTTCTTCTTTGACATCATCTGGAAACTCAGTATTAATATTATATTTGTAAACTATAGATAAAATATCTACACCTGGATCATTTTTATGTCCAATAATTTCTACTACTTTACCCCTATATTTATGATTATTAATCTTCTTTCCTAATTCTACTACTACTTTATGCCCATCTACAGCATTAAGTGAATCCTCTTTAGCTACTTCAATTTCTATTTTTATTTTAGGATCATCTAAAGTAACAAGCCCCTTGTTTTTGACAAAATTAATTTCACCAATATATCTTACAGCACCACGTTTTAAAACTTTTAAAATCCTACCCTCCAATCTTTCAGCATGAATTTTACTAGTAATTTCTGCTAAAACAAGATCATTATGAAGAGCATCTTTCATATTTTCAAAAGATATATAGATATCTTTATCTTCTCCCTCTACCTCAACAAATCCAAAACCTTTTTTATTAACACGAATAACACCTTTTCTTAAATGACTATTTTCTAATATCATATAACGATCCTTATTCGTATGATAAATTAATACTTCTTCTTCTAACTTTCTCAAACTTTCCCCTAACTTTTGAATTTGCTCAACTGTCTCTAAACCTAAGGCATGTTCTATATCATATATAGATAAAGCTTTATCGCATTCTCTTAATACATTTAATATTTCTTCTTTCATATACTTCACCTTCATTTATTCTTTCTTATTATATTATATAAAAAAAAAGACTAAATTCCTAGTCTTTAACTAATAAATGTTGAAATTAAACAAATAAGGAAAAAAGATAATCCAAGTAATAAAGTAAGTCTACTAATAACTAATTCTGAGCCACGTTCTTTTCTTTGAGTAAATAACTCAGAACTACCACCACTAATAATTTGAGCAGCACTTTCTGCTTTACCACTTTGTAAAAGTACAATAATTATTAATAATATAGATATAATCAATAAAACTGTTTCCATTTAAATGCCTCCTTGTAAATAACTAGTAATATTTTACCATAAAATGTATAATTTTTCAACTAAAATAGCTATACTTACATAGAAGTATAACTATTTCGATTAAATACTGTTTTTGTATGTATTTGAGGTAAGTATTAATCTTTACCTTATCCACTTTCATCTTTCACATAAATTGCAACATAATTAAGCATTAAATTCTAACCCTTATTATACCAACTATTATTAAAGTAACTTATTAATTATTTTAATTTTATTCCTCCTTTTCTTTCATTATAGTTAAAATTTAAAACTACTTATGAACAAGGCAAGAACAATTTATCATAACCTTAATTTTTAGACAAACTACTAATTTTTAAAATTGACACTAAAATAATCCTCAATTTTTAAATTTCTCTTATTAAATTTTATATTTTCTAAAGTTTGTTATACCTAAATTAGTATATTTTGTATTTATTTTAATTTTTCTTCAATTCTAATTAATTGATTGTATTTACAAATTCTATCTGTTCTAGACATTGAGCCTGTCTTAATTTGACCAAGATCTAGCCCTACTGCTAAGTCAGCAATTGTTGTATCTTCAGTTTCTCCACTTCGATGAGAAATAATTGTACGATATCCATGACTTTTAGCTAATTCGATGGTCTCTAAAGTTTCAGTAATAGTTCCTATTTGATTGACTTTTAATAAAATAGCATTACCTGCATGATGATCAATTCCCATTTGTAAACATTTTTTATTAGTAACAAATAAGTCATCACCTACTAATTGAACTTTATCACCCAATAATTCAGTAACTTTTTGAAAACCTTCCCAGTCATTTTCATCTACTGGATCTTCTATTGAAATAATAGGATATTTACTAACTAATTCTACATAAAAATCAATTAACTGATCCGTTGTCATTTCCTTACCATCAACATGATAAACCCCATTAGAGAAAAATTCAGAAGCAGCCACATCAATTGCAATTTTTACATCTATTCCAGGAACATATCCAGCTTTAGTAATCGCATCCATAATTAAGTCAAAACCCTCTTTATTAGAAGATAAGTTTGGAGCAAAACCTCCCTCATCACCAACACCTGTGAAATATCCTTTCTCATTTAAAACTTTCTTCAAACTATGGAATACTTCTGAGCCTACTCTAATGCGATCTTTAATGGTATCTCTTTGTGGAATAATCATAAATTCTTGGAAATCTAAATTATTATCAGCATGTGCTCCTCCATTTAAAATATTCATCATAGGTACAGGTAAAGTTTTCCCTTCCCCTACATATTCATATAACTCTTTACCAGATGCTTTTGCACTAGCTTTTAAAGCAGCTATACTAACACCTAAAATAGCATTAGCACCTAATCTAGATTTATTTTCTGTACCATCTAGTTCAATCATTTTTTGATCCAATTCTTTTTGATTGGATGCATCCATCCCAATTACAGCATCACGTAAAACCGTATTAACATTATTTACAGCAGTCAAAACTCCCTTGCCTTGGTATCTCAAACCCCCATCGCGTAACTCCATAGCTTCTCTTTCTCCAGTTGAAGCACCACTTGGAACAGAGGCTCTTCCTACTATCCCATTTTCTAATATTACATCTACTTCTACAGTAGGATTACCTCTTGAATCTAATATTTCACGTCCTATTACATTTTTAATCTTCATTTTCTTCTTTCTCCTTTAACTCTTTTACATATTTTTTAAATTCCGCTCCTCTAATTTCGCATTCCTTATACTGATCCCAGGAAGCAGAAGCAGGACTTAATAACACTACACCATCTTTTTTAGTAACTTCTACACATTTTAAAAAGCCCTCTTGTAATGTCTCATAAATATAAGTTGGTATGTTAAGCTTTTCACCAAATTGTTTAACTCTTTCACGACACTGCCCAATTCCAATAATATTTTCTACATTTTTCATATAGGGAATTAAGTCATCAAAATTTTGTCCTCTTTCCAAACCTCCTAAGATAATTGTAATTGGCTTATCAAAAGAAGATAAAGCTATTTGACTACACTTTATATTAGTAGCTTCTGTATCATTATAGTAGAAAATTCCATCAACAGTATCTACATATTCTAAACGGTGCTCAACCCCTTTAAACTCACTTAATACTTGATCAATAATTGTATTTGAAACATTAAATTCCTTAGCAATCATAATCGCACCCATAGCATTTTCTAAATTATGCCTACCAGGTATTTTTATATGGTCAACTTCCATTACTTTTTCATCATAATAATAAATCCATCCATCTTTTATATAGCATCCATTAATTTCATTTTTACTAGAAAAATATTTCGTTTTAGATTTAATATTTCTTAAGGTATGTAAAACTTCTTCATTTTCCATATTTAATATAGCAATATCATCTTCATCTTGATTATAAAACATTCTTGCTTTTACTTCTTTATAATGTTCAAAAGTCTTTAAAAAATCAATATGTGCTTCACTAATATTAGTAAATAGACCAATATGAGGTTTAAATTGATGGATATTTTCTCCTTGTTGACAAGAAAATTCCATAACAATAATATCATCTTTTTTTAACTTTTCTAAAAAACTACAAAGAGGATAGCCAATATTACCAGTTAAATGAACTCTATCTGGAAAAGCTTTTTTTAATATTTCATAGGTTAAAGTAGTAGTTGTAGTTTTACCATTTGTTCCAGTTATGGCAATTAATGTTGTATCTTCTTTTAATTCACGATAAGCCATTTCTACTTCATTAATCACTTCTATACCTAATTCTTTTGCTTTTAGTACATACTTATGATCAATAGGTACTCCTGGGTTTTTAATAAAATAGTCAAAACTAGCATCTAATAAGTCATCAGGATGAGAGCCAAAGACTAAGTCTACACCAAGTTTTTTTAGTTCGTTTACTTGATCTATGTTATGAGCCTGTTCTTCCTTACTATCGTTTAATACTACTTGATTATTTTTATTAGCTAAATATTTAGCTGCTTCATATCCACTACGAGCCATCCCTAAAATAAATATTTTTTTATTTTCAAACATAAAATCACCTACTATAATTATACTATAAAATAGATATTTTTATCATGAATATTTTATTGAAACAAATATTTAGTTATGCTATAATACAAATAGATTGTAGGAGGAGGCTTTATCATGAAAGTTATTACGATAGATGCAGCCCAGTTTGATAGTTTTGCTAGTAAACATAAATATAGAAATTTCTATCAGACTTCCACATATGGCAATATTATGTCTAAGTTTAATTATGAAGTTAGATATATTGGAATAATGGATAACAATGACCATATGATTGGAGCATCTCTTTTATTACTTCAAGATTCTGTAATGAAAACAAAACTTGCTTATGCTCCTCGTGGAATATTATTTGACTTTACGGATGC
>CANQKU010000085.1 GCA_947624535.1 uncultured Bacilli bacterium | reverse complement strand
ATTATTGTAACATCTATTGGTTTTCCTCCGTTTGCAAGCATACTGATGTATTTTGCCATTTGTACAGGACTAAATTCGTTGTCATTTTGTCCAATTGCTGCTTGTAATGTAAATCCCGGATTCCAGTATGCATCATTTGGGTGTATAATTGCTCTTGTTTCTTTACTTGCTAATACCCCTTGTGTTTCACTTTGTAATTCAATTCCTGTTTTAGATCCTAATCCAAAGTATTTTGCGTATTTTACTAAAGTATCTATTCCCATTCTATCTGCTGTATCATAGAAAAAGTAGTTACAAGATTGTTCTATTGCACTTGTTACATTCATATAACCATGTCCTGAACGATTCCAACATTTTGGTTGATAATCACTGTATTTTCTATAAGTACCTGTGTCATTTATTCTTGTTTGTAAATTAATTGTTCCTGATTCTAGTCCTGCCATTGCTGTTACCATTTTAAATGTGGAACCTGGTGAGTAAGAATTTTGGGTTGCTTTATTTACTAATGGTTTATATTGATTATCGCGATATTTTGCCCAATTTTGTTCACTTATTCCTCCTACAAAGTCTTCTGGATAATAGTCTGGGTAACTTGCCATTGCTAGAATTTCTCCTGTGTTAACATTCATGACTACACAAGCTCCTGCATTTGTATTGAATTTTTGTCCAAATCCACCAGATGCTATTTTTTGAATGTTTGCTGATAATGCATTTTCTGTGATTTTTTGAAGATTTGCATCAATAGTAAGTATTATATCTGATCCTGCTGTTGCTTCTTTTGATACATATTCTGCTGTTGTTGTACCATCTACTGCCATATCAATTTGTTTAATTCCATTTTTTCCTTTTAGATATTCTTCAAAAACATATTCTATTCCTGTTTTTCCTATTATGTCATTTGGGCTATATGTTTCTTTTCTTGATTCATATTCTGTTGCATCAATTTGTGAAGCATATCCTAATATATGTGATGCTAAGTTTCCAGATGGATATTGCCTTACTGGTTGTACTACAATATTAATTCCTGCAAATCTTTCTGAACTTTCACTAAATTCTGATACCGCTTCTCGTGTAATGCTTTTTGAAATAGTTACTGCTCGTGTACTACTGTATCCATTTTGTGTAAGAAGATATCTAATTCCCATTATTTTTCTTACATCTTGTATATTATTATTATTTATCTTATATTTTTCTTTCAATTTATAAAAGGCTTGTTCTGCTGAAGCATCTTTTTCTATTTTGTTATCCTCTTTCCATTTTTCTAAAGTTTCACCTGATATGGTAAATTCAAATGGTTCCGTTTTTATTGGTAAAGTGTCTGAATAAGAACATTGATATTTTTCTAATACTTGTACCATATTTAAAATTGACTGGTTTAGGTCTTCAGTATCTACTTTACTTTTATACATTTCAAGTGAAAATTCCATTTTTGAAGTTACAAGTGGTGTACCTGTTTTGTCTAATATTGACCCTCTTGCTGCTTCTAGAGTAGTTTCTCTTGTTAGTCTTGTATTTGATTCTTCTCTATATTCGGCACCGTGTACTATTTGAAGTGAAAATAATTGTGCGATTAGTACAATTCCAACAATATACATTAATACTGTTAGGATGTTAAATCTTAAGTTGAGGTTGATTTTCTTTTTCCCTCGTTTTGCCAATATTTTCACCTTCCTTTTATTGCTATTTTTTTATTAATTTTAAAAGTATCTTGTTAAAATTTTATTTCCTTTGTATTCGTTTTCTATATAATATCCTGCTTTTTGTATTAATGGATATAGTATTATGGTTAATATAACGTTATATATTACTTCTATTGCTAAAATTCTTATAAAGTTAATAATTTCAATGTTTATTGATGCTATTAAATAATTTAATATATATGCTATTGTTTCAAAAATAATAGTTGCTACCATTACCATTACCATTATTGTCATTCTACTGTCTTTTGAAAAGTTTTTGTCAAATATTGTTGCTAAAAATCCTACTATTCCCAAACATATACAATTGATTCCAATTCTTGCTCCTATTACAAGGTCTAAAAATAATCCTATTACAAGTCCATAGATAGTTCCCATTGTTTTATTTCCGAAATAGTCCAATGAATAATATGAATATTACAAATATGTTTGGCATTATTTTTGCTATTGTAAACCAATTAAAAAGGTTAGTTTGTAAGATATATAATATGATTGTTGTAATTATTAAAACAATATTTATTACTATTCTTTTCAATTAGTTCACCTCTTTTTTGTGTTTATTTGTTAGTTATTACTAATACTGTTCCAAGTTTATTAAAATCAACTGCTGTTTCTATTAGTGCATAACGGTCTGTTAAGTTTTGTGTATTTGTTACTTTTTTTACTGTGCCTATGTGTATTCCTTTAGGATAGATGCCTCCAAGCCCTGATGTTTCTATACTGTCTCCTTGAATTATGTTTGCTTCTGTTGGAATATACATAGCTCTTAATAATGACATATCATCTAGTGTTCCTTTGCATACGATACTGTCATTTGTTGTGCTCATAGAACAGCTAACTGAACTTGCTGTGTCTATGATTGTTTGTACTTTTGCTGTTGAATCTGTAACAGAAATAATATGTCCTACTAATCCCTTGTCTCCTATTACTGTCATTTGCTCTTCAACACCATCTTTTTTTCCTATATTGATTACTATTGTTTTTGAGTAATTACTAATGTCTTTGTTTATTACATATCCTGGTATTGTTTTGTATTCACCATATTTTTGTGTTAAGTTCAAATATTCTTTTAATGTTTCATTTTCTGTTTTGATGTTTTCTAGTTCTCTTAGAGATTGCTCTAATTCACTGTTTTTTTGTTTTAGTTCTTCATTTTCTTCTTTTAAATTATTTATATCTGTAAAAAATGTATCATTTCCACTTAATTGGTTTTTTAAATATGTTAGTCCATTTTGAATTGGCATAACTAAATTACTTGCTACATTTTCAAAGAATGTATTGTTTGAATCTCCATTTGAAAATATAACAATAAATATTAAAATTATAATTGTTATTATTACGCCTATCATTCCGGCTTTTTTACTTCTATACATTTTTTACTCCTTGTTTTTTTATTTATCTTCTTTTTCTACTGTTGACTAAAACTGTTTTTAGTCTTTCTAAGTCTTCTAGGGTTTTTCCTGTTCCTCTAACAACTGCATCTAATGGTTCTTCAGCAATATAAACTGGCATACCTGTTTCTGTACTTAATAATTTATCTAGATTTTTTATTAATGCTCCTCCTCCTGCTAAAACAATTCCTTTTTCCATTATGTCAGATGCTAGTTCTGGAGGTGTTTTTTCTAGTGTTAGTTTTACTATTTCTACGATTTTGGCAATTGATTCTCTCATTGCTTCTTCTATTTGAGTTGATGTTATTGTTATATTTCTTGGTAGTCCATCTCCTAAATCTCTTCCTCTTATTTCCATTGTTTTTTCTGTCATAAGTGGCATAGCACAACCTATTTCCATTTTTATTTGTTCAGCTGTTGTTTCTCCGATTGCTAAATTCTTTTCTCGTTTTATATAGTTTACTATGTCTTCATCTAATTCATCCCCAGCTATACGTAAAGAATGACTTACAACAATTCCTCCTAATGAGATTACTGCTACCTCTGTTGTTCCTCCTCCAATGTCTACAATTATACTTCCACTTGGTTCTCCTACGTCTAGATTTGAACCTATTGCTGCTGCCATTGGTTCTTCTATTAAATATACTTCTTTTGCTCCTGCTTGTATTACAGATTCTTCTACTGCTCTTTCTTCTACTTCTGTGATTCCAGATGGTACTCCAACAACAACTCTTGGTTTTCCAATGTTGTATCTTGATCCTATTTTTTCAATTAGATTTTTTAACATTAGTTGTGTTGCTGTAAAATCTGCAATGACTCCATCTTTTAATGGTCTTACTGCTTTTATTTGGTCTGGTGTCCTTCCGAAGCATTTCTTTGGCTTCATTTCCTGTTGCCATAATTGTACCTGTTTTTCTGTCAATTGCAACTACTGATGGTTCTTTTAAAATAATTCCTTTCCCTTTTAATGTTACTAAAATATTGGCTGTGCCTAAATCAATTCCAATGTCTTTTGATCCAAATGTAAAAAGTTTCATTTTCCTCTTTCCTTTCTTATTTTCCCTCTATTTTAGTCTTTTGTTGTGAATAAATGCTAGTATAGGTTTTGTCTCCTATTACTAAATGGTCCATTAAATCTATTCCAACAAGTGCAGAAGTTTTATGCATATATTGTGTAAATTCAATGTCTTTTTTACTTGGCTGCGCATTTCCTGATGGATGATTATGGACTAATATGATTTTGCTTGCTTGCATTTTAATTGGTTCTTGCAAGATGTCTTTTGCTGTAATATTTACGTAATTGCTTCCTCCGGATTGAAATGTCTTTTATTTTTAGTATTTCATTTTTATTGTTAAGTATTACTATTTTTAAAATTTCTTTTTGTTCGAATCTCATTTCTTCCATTAATATATTTGCTAAATCTTGAGGTTTTTGGATTTTTATTTTTTTACGTGTCGTTGGCATTGTCATACGGTTTGCTAGTTCCCCTACTGCTTTTAGTTGTATTGCTTTTACTCTTCCTATTCCTTTGATTTGCATTAATTCTTCTAAACTTATATTGCGTAAAAAATTTAACCCTTCTTGTGTGCTATTTTTACTATTATTTAAGCTTAGTATTTTTTGTGCTAATTGTACTGATGTATCTTGCTTGGTACCTGTTTTTATTATAATGGCTAATAATTCTGCATTTGAAAGTGTTTTTTCTCCATACCATTCTAG
>CANQKU010000084.1 GCA_947624535.1 uncultured Bacilli bacterium | reverse complement strand
ATTGTTCCTACTTATGGAGAGCCATATATGCTTATGGATACAGTTGGTGCGATGACTGATAATTCATTAACTTGGACTAGTAGTGGAATAGAGTATTATTTAGTAAGTGACGTGTTAAATCAAGATGAATTATTGGAAATTGCTCAGTCAATTAGTGTTTTACCAACTATGAAATAATTATTAATTAAATTGAAAGGATTATTAGAAAATAGTATGAAAAAGTTAGTTTTGGGAATATTAGCTAGTATGCTTTTTATTCCTAGTGTTTATGCATCCACACCTATTTTACCTATAGAGGAAGATCCAAGTAATAAGTTGTGGAAAATTGAAGATATTACTTCAAATGATACTTTAATTGGTGAAAAAGGAACAATTTCCACCAAAGGAAAAACAACAACAATTAATTATAGTGGAAGAGAGTTTAGACTAATCACAGGAACTGGAGAATGCACTGATCCATCATCAAGTACTAAACCAGCTTGTCAAAATGGTACTAATCGTCCTTATGGATATAGCTGGATTGGCTTTAGGATTGCGCCACTTGATGAAGATGGTAATGAAGTAAAAGACGGAACTTTTAAAGTAAAACTACCAAATGGTGATAATTTTAATGTTTTAGAAAAAGATGGTGGAAATAAGATAGAGTATAGTGACTTTGTAGGTATTAATGCTGACTATTTGAAAAAAGCTTTAAAAAATAATAAAAAAGTAACTTATACATATAATTTTGAATATACACCTGATAAAAAAGATGCTGATGCAATTACCCATACAGTAAGAGTAGAAGTTGATCCTGCTACTACGATATTATATAAAGTTAATAGTACGGGAACAGATACGGGTGATATTGAGTATAATGGACCAAATGAAAAAAAGGAATTAGATGCTTCAAGAACTCAAAAAACTATTGATACTCCAAAAGTAAAAGTAGAGTCAAATAAAAATAATACAATAAATACTATAGTAATAGTTGCGTTATTAGTAGTTAGTGTAGGGGTAATATTATATATTATAAAAAAGTCTAATCAATAGTAAATATTAGTATTTACTTTACTATATGGCGCAATACATGTTATAATTAACGTGGTGAGATATTATGACAAAAAAGAAAATGACAGAGAATAAAAGGGATAAAAAAACTCATAGTAAAAGTTTAGAACAAATAAATTCAAATCAACCTAATGTAGTTAAAAAGATAATTAAGTGTACGCTTTGTATATTAATTATTTTTGCTATTATGTATGGTGTAACAGTCTTGATATTAAATAATTCTAGTGATAGTTATGATGCTAAGGAAGAAAATACAACAATTCAGTATAGAGAAATCCTAGCAGGAACTACTTTTAATAAGAAAGATAAAGAGTATTACGTTTTATTTTATAATGTAGATGAAGATGAAAATAATACTTATGGAGATTTATTAAGTGACTATGAAGCTAAAGATGATAGATTACCAATTTATTATGTTGATTTAGGAAATTCTATGAATAAAAGTTGTATAAGTAACGAAGCTAATGAGCATGCTAGTAATGCTACTGAATTAAAAATAAAGACTGCTACATTAATACATTTAAAAGATAAAAAAATTGTTGACTATGTAGAGGGAAAAGATAGTATTAAAGATAAGTTAAATTAATCATCAACAATTGATGATTAATGCCTCAATAGCTCAGTTGGTCAGAGCACTTGACTGTTAATCAAGGGGTCCTAGGTTCAAGTCCTAGTTGAGGCGCCATAAATAAAAATAAACACTTCTCTTTTAGAGGGGTGTTTTTCTTCAATATAATGTAGTAAAATTGATTGTAAAGAAGTTGGTGATAGAATGATAAAAAGAGTTTTATTAACAATTAAAAAAATATTATCTCTATTTATTGAATTAATCTTTTCACTATTTTCTAAAACTGTGGATAAAGATAAAGAAGTGGTAGTTGAAGAAGAATATCAACAATATAAAAAAACTCAAAGTAGTAAAGGCATTGATAATTTATCTAATATATCTGGAAAAAAGAAGCTTGTACCCATAAACTCACCTGACTTACAAAAAATAAGTATTTTAATTAATAGGTTAAAAAAAATAGAGTTTCAATTAATACATGTGGAAAGTTTAGAAGAAATAGATGAGTTACAAAGTGAATTTATTGAAATTAAGGAAGAATTAAAATATTTTGAAATTAAGTATACTAATATAGATTTAGAAGTTAAAGAACAAATTAATATTGGTAATCAATTAGTAAAAACAGTAAATAAAACTTTTAAACAAACAAAAGAAAAAATTAGTATAGAAAAAAATAATTCTAATATTTTAGAAGAAAAACTTTCCACAGGTTTTGTGGAAAAAGAAAATCTAGATAAAGATATTGTAACTAAGGAAGAAGTTGTAACTTTTGAAAGTCAAGTTCCAATAAAAAAAGATATTATAAAAACTGATGAAGAAAAGCATTTAATAGAAGATAGTTTTATAGAAGAAAAAGAAATTATTAAAGATATTGTTATTAAAGAGATTGATGATAAGGTATTTAAAAACGAGATAAATTTAGAAACTAGTAAACCTCTAAATAATGATAGTTCACCTAAACTAAAAAAAATTAATAAAAAAGAAGATAAAACACCACCTAAGAAGTTAAATAATGAAAGAAAAACTTCTATTAATTTAACAACTTTAAATAGAAATATAAGTTTATTAAAACGTAATATTAAAAAAGAAAAAATTATAAAATCTATAAGAAATGTTTTAAAATTAAGTATTAGTGTAGTTACTATGACATTTACTTCTAAAGCTTCTTTAGATTTATTAGCTTTAAATATTAAGATGAATAATAATATTAGGAAGACTAGAAAAATAATTAATAAAAGAGTAAGACCACTTAATTATTCACAAGTATTAAAAAAACACCAACAAAATAATAATCTTAATAGAGTAATAGATTTTGTTAATTTAGATAGTATTAAACAAATTCAAAAATTAAGACAAGAGATTTATAATAATTATAAAATTGATGAAGAATTAGCTCAAATATTAGTAGAATTAGATGAGATAGAAGCTAATTTATTAAGAAATTTAAAAGAAGAGGAAAATTTAAAGTCAAGATAAAAAAAGAATATTTAGCCTATTCTTTTTTCTTTTACTAAAATACTATCTACAATAAATTGTTTATTTTTATGTTTTGTACTACAGGTTGTTAATATTAATTGTTTTTCTCTTCTTTTACTTACTTCGATATCACCATCTTTATCTACTATATGATAGGAAACTACTTTATATGTATACTGATAATTATTATAATAAAAATCAATTTCATCATTTTTCTTTATTTTTTCTAAATTATTAAAATAGGAAACTTTACTACTTCCAGAATGAGAAGCAAGAAAAACAATACTTTGATCTTTATCTGGTAATGTAGATTGTTTTAAAATCATAACATTTTTTTCTACAGTATTATTTGAACTATTAAACTTATAGATATCTCTATCAATATTTAAAGACTTAATAGTTAAATGTGCCATAGGCTTTTCAACACGTTTTTTTACTAATGATATAGTTTTACTTGGTATAGAGTTTAAAAAACTCTTAGATATATTAGAATTAGTAATCTCTATATTAGAAATTCCAAATAATATACATAAAACTATTAAAAGTAAAATTAATATAAATTTAATTATATATGACTTTTTTAACATATAAAGCTCCAAATAGAATTAATAAAATCCAAGAATAATCCTTATTTTTATTAGTATCAGGTACTTTAATTTTTAAATCATATAAATTATATTTTACTTTCTCTAAATCATTAACTTCTAGTTTGATATTATCGTTTATAGCATATCCTGGGGTAGAATTTCTTTGTTTAATTGTGTATTTTCCATATGGTAAGTAAATACAAGCATATCCATTTTGATCAGTAGTTATAGTTGTATATAACTCATTATTACTATCATATATATCAAATTCAATTCCAGCTTCAGGATTAGAGGTTTCTCCATCACCATAGGTTTTATGGATTTCAACTTGTTTTTTTATAATAGCATTTTCTAAAGTTAATTCTATATCTAAATGATCTTTATCAATAGTAAATGAATAGATGGTATCATCTAATTGATAACCCTCACCAGGCTCTATTTCTTTTAAATAATAAGTACCAAAGTCAAGATTTTCTAAAGTTGCTTTCATATCATCACCAATAACTAATTGATCTAACTCTTGCATTTCACTATCATATAACTGATATTTAGCACCACTTAGAGATCCTTCTCCACTTGGGGTAGTATCTTGAGTATCATGATCTATTTTAGTTAATTCAAGAGTTGTTTTTTTAACATTAATTTTAAAAGATGCTTTAACATCAGGAACATCTCCAAAAGTTGTTAAATTTTGACTATCATTTGAATTATAAAAATATGGTGTTCTAGTAGTACGTAATCCACTTCTAGTTAAATTAACAGTATAACTACCCTCTTCTAATCCACTAATTTGGATTTGATTGCCTACTATTTTTGCATGAGGGTTATTACTTTGATAGTTACTTAAGACATTATTTTTATCAGTTATAGTAATAGAATGACCCTCTACTAAGTCTATTTCCGTATTATCCATACTAGGCTTTGTCTTATAATTATTTATAAGCCTATTAATATCTGCTATCTCATTTGTATAGGCAGTAATACGATTACCATTTAATCCATCAGTGAAATAAATATCACCATAAGGTTCAGCAGTTTGCCAAATCATAAACTGTGTAATCGCATACCATTTAGGATCAAAGTGATTTTCATAATAATAACCGAAGTAGGCAATTAAAGAAATTTGTTTTTCTTGCTCAGCTGTTAAATTAACCGCAGACATACTTTGACTGTAAGATCCAGCCTCATTAAACATAGTAAATGGCTGAATACAATAGGCGAAAACATTATCAGCATTATTAATTCGCAACACTCTAGCCTGTTGATAGTATTTTGCTCCAGGTTTTTCTTT
>CANQKU010000083.1 GCA_947624535.1 uncultured Bacilli bacterium | reverse complement strand
TAGTGGGAATAATTATTGGAATAATAGTAAGTAGTATAGGTGTTTATGCGGCAGCATCTCTTCCAAGTAGTGAAGTTACTTATGACAATAGCACGTCAGGGATAGAAGCAGAAACTTTACAAGGAGCAATAGATGAGTTATATAGTAAGGCTAGAATAATGACAAAATAGTAGCTTATGAATATAATGAAACAGAAAATCACAAGTGCATCAACGGAGAAGAGTCAACTTGTGTTAAGACAACTTGTTACACCAATAGGCAGGCTGATAGTTGTAAACAAGGAACAATTATAAGATACTATGTAAGAGAAAATGAATATCATTATTTTTATGTATTACACGATGATGTTAATACAATTACGATGCAACAAAGAGAAAATACAATAAGAAATATACCATGGACTGAAGAAAATACTAATATTAAAGGCCCAGTTACAATTTTGCCAATGTTAGAGGCAGCAACTTCAACATGGGTAAATGTTAATGTTTTAAACTATACACCAGGAGAAACTGAATTTAATGGGAATAAGTTTACAGGGTGTACTTATAATTCTGAATTAAATACAGGAGATTATAAAGTAAAATGTGAAACAAATACATATGAAAATTTTGGATTAAGAAAAGCAAGAGCCAGAATGATAACAGCACAAGAAGCAGGAAGTACAGGTTGTTTAGTATATAAAGATGGCAATACTGATAATAGAAAATTAGGACATAGTTTTGATGAATATAATCGAGGTTCATGTCCAGATTGGATGCACAATTATATGAACGCATCAGCTGTTCTTGGAGGAAGTTATAGCGATAATACACTAAATGAAAATAATATACATTATGCAGGCTATTGGACTATGTCTACTAACTCTAACAATGCTACTCATGTGTGGGCCGTGAACGGTGGTGGCTACTTGGCCAATTATGAGTCTTTGAATAATAACGGTTTTGGTGCCCGTGCCGTAGTAGAAATCTCCAAACCTTAATATATTTCACACAAATTTATTTACTTATGTGTGTTTTTAGTATAAAATAAAAATAAATAATACTTATTTTAGGAGGTTATAATGGTAGATACTACGCATTTAGGTGTTTATGGCGTTCTTATTGAAAATGAACGGATTTTGTTAGTTAAAAAATCTAGAGGTGCATATAAATCTAAATACGATTTACCAGGTGGTAGTTTTGAACATGGTGAAAAACCTAGTGAAACGTTGAAAAGAGAATTAATGGAAGAAGTAGGAATTGAAGTTAAAAATGCTAATATAATTGATGCTAATTCAGTTGTAGTGCAATGGGAAAATCCCTATATTCATAAAAAAGAAAATATGCATCATATTGGAATTATATATGAAGTTACTTCTTATAATGGAAATATTAAAAATGATCCAGATGGAGAAGACTCATTAGGAGCTTGTTGGTGTCCAATTAATGAGTTAAAACAAGGAGATATTAGCCCATTGACATATGAAGTATTAAAATTTAAAGGATTAAAATAGATATAATTTTAGGAGGAATTAGATATGAGAGAAAATATGAGAGAAAAACCATGGAGGAAAAGACATACAGAACGTAAACTGGACCCAGATCTACCCTTGCGTTTTACTGCTGAAATGCTTGAAAGAGGCTTGAAAAGTGGTAGAATAAAATATCCACCATTAGAATATCAAATTTTTGATCCAACTAGAGATCACACAAAAGAAAACGAAGTAGAAAACAAAGAAGAAAAAGTTTTAAGAAAAAAATAATATATTAAATTATTAATATTTCTAATAAATTTACTTGTCATTAATAACACGTAAACTATAAAAATATTGTCGAAATATTTGAATTAATAAGTTTATATGGTATAATAAATTAAAGATAGGATGGGTTAAGATGAGAGATATTAATATATTAAAAACAAATGGTGTAGACGTTGAAAAAGGTTTAGAATTACTTGGAGATATGAGTATGTATGACTCTATATTAAATGACTTTTTAACTGGATTTTTAGATAGAATGAAAAGTATTGAAAATTATAAAAAGATGATGGATATGGCAAATTATGCAATTGCTGTCCATTCTTTAAAAAGTGACTCTAAATATTTGGGATTTATGGCTTTAGCAGATATTGCTTATCGTCATGAAATGGCTAGTAAAGCTAATGACTTATCTAGTGTAAATCTTCATTATCAAGAATTAGTTGATGAAGCAAATAGAATTTATAATGTAGCTAGAAGTTATATGCAAAAAGATGAAGTTAAAGTAGAGACAGTTTCTATAAATAATAATCCTGCTGTTGATGCTCCACCTAAAGTAGAAATAGTAACACCAGAAGAAGTAGTTCAAGGAACAAAAGCTATTTTAGTTGCTGATGACTCTAATATTATTAGGGATTTTATTCAAGAGATTTTCGCATCTAAATACGAAGTATTAATGGCTAAAAATGGTAAAGAAGTATTAAACATTATAGCAGCTAATCCGCAAAAAATCGCAGCTTTACTATTAGATTTGAATATGCCTGATATGAATGGATTTGAAGTTTTAGATTATTTTAAAAATAATTCTTTATTTGAACAAATACCTGTTTCTATTATTTCAGGAGTAAATGATAAAGCATCTATTGAACGTGCCTTCTCTTATCCAATTGTAGATATGCTTAATAAACCATTTAATATGGATAATGTTAGATTAGTTGTAGAAAAGACTATTAATTTTAAAAGTCAGGACTAGGAGGGGTTAACTATGCCAGATATTCAATTGCTCACTTCAAATGGAGTAGATATTGAGAAAGCTTTAGAATTATTTGGAGATATATCTTTATATAATAGTACTTTAGAAGATTTTATTCGTGATATCAAACCTGTTTTAGAAAAATTAAAAACATATAAAGAAAATTCAGATATGCAAAAATATGCAATAGAAGTACATATTTTAAAAAGCAATGCCAGTTATTTTGGATTTACCCATCTTGCTAAATTAGCTAAACAACATGAATTAGAAAGTCAAAAAAATAATGTTTTTTATGTTGTTGATCACTATGAAGAACTAATTAATGAAGCCAATAAAATTATTTCATTAATTCATGAATATTTAGGAAAAACATTAGAAAAAAATGAAGTTAGTGAAGAAATAAAAAAAGATAAAGTAATCTTAGTAGTAGATGATTCTAATATTACTAGAAGCTTTGTTCAAAAAATATTTAGTGATCAATTTAATGTTTTAGTAGCAACTAATGGTCATGATGCCTTACAAATAATTTCTAATGATCAAAATCATAAAATAGTTGCTGTTTTACTAGATTTAAATATGCCTGATATGAATGGATTTGAAGTTTTAGACTATTTTAAATCTAATAAGTTATTTTCAAAAATACCAGTTTCAATTATTACTAGTGATATTAGTAATGAAACAAGAAATAGAGTATTTTCTTATGGTGTTGTAGATATTTTAACGAAGCCATTTAATGAACGAGATATTAAAATGGTATTAGATAAAACAATTTATTTTAATGAACAATTATAAAGATTTACCATTTACGAAATAGTGATTTATTCACTGTTTTTCTTTTGAAAAAACAAAAAAGTCTTTACAAATCGCAGTTTTTGGTGTATAATATGGAACAAAAAAGAGGGGGAATAGAAATTATGAATAAATCAGTATGGACAAGTATGACAATTTTTATTGTATTTTTAATATTAATCGCATTAGTTAATGGAACTTTTGATTTAGAACATAAACAAGCTGATACATATAATCAAGTAGTTTAAAATTAATAGTATCTATCAAAGGAGGTCTATGTATGCAACAAAGAGAAATAAATTTAAAAACAGGAGATTTAGAGTCTCTTATTCAAAATCGTCATAAATTAGTAGAAAAGCAAAAAGAAGAAAGAATTAAAGCTCTAAATTTAATCGTTGAGAAAGAAAACAGTTACTTAAATGCATCAGCTGAGCCTATAAATATTGTAAATACTGTTGGATTTTTATGTAGTACACTTGCAACTGTTACAATGGCTACAAACAGTAAGATAGTTGGAGGAGCAACACTAGTTTCACTCTTAGCTACAGAAATTGTTTGTATTAAACATGCACAAAAAAAACATGAAGCAGTATTACAAAAAGCAATCAATGAATTATATGGGTATGCTTTAGAAGAAGATAGAAAAAGAGAACTACAACAACTTGAAAATGAACCTCAAAATAATCCTAACTATCAAATGATACGTGTTCCTGTATATAGAAGAAGATAATATATATTTTAAAAATAAATAGGTAGACTAAGTTTTACCTATTTTCCTATTTCATAAACTAAAAATAGTAATAATATAATAAGAATATCCAATCTATTTGGATTAAAAAAATGAAATTTGACAAATCAGTAGAAGTTGTGATATACTTTTAACGTTTGACGCCTCATGCTCAAACCGCATTGAAAAGGTAAAAACAAGATTTCCTTGTACCTTAAGAGCGAGTCTTAAGTTTTTATAGAAGGAGGTATAGATATGAACGCTGTTATTAAAGTTGGTGGAAAGCAATATTTCGTAGAAGAAAATTCAGAAATTTTTGTAGAAAAATTAAATGCAGAGCCAAATGATGTAGTAAAATTCGATCAAGTTTTAATGCTTGATGGAAAAGTTGGTAGTCCTTATTTAGAAGGAGTTACTGTTTTAGGTGAAGTCATCAAAAATGGTAAACGTAAAAAAATTAAAGTCTTTAAATACAAATGTAAAGATCGTTCTAATCGTAAAACACAAGGACATAGACAACCATATACACAAATTAGAATTACTAAAATAGCTGGGTAATTATGATTAGAATTAAGATAAAAAAAGATGGTGCACACTATAAGACAATTAGTATTTTAGGTCATGCTATGTATGATGATTTTGGTAAAGATATCGTATGTAGTGCAGTGAGTAGTATTGCAACAACAACAATTAATGGAATTTTATCCATTGATAAAGATAGTATTACTTATATGATTAGTAAAAAAGGAATGACCATTCATATTAATAGTAATGATCGTATTACTCA
>CANQKU010000082.1 GCA_947624535.1 uncultured Bacilli bacterium | reverse complement strand
TAAGAACATAAAGTCCACTTTTTGTAGGCTTGATAAATCTAATTTTTGAAGAGAATTATTATTACATAAGAATGCTGTCCCTGCTATCTTCAAGTTTGGAAGTTTTACCTTTTTCAAGGCATTATTTTTATATAAGAAATTAGTTCCTACTATTTGCAAGCTTGGTAAATAAATTGTTTTTAAAGAAATATTTTCAAATAAGAAGTCATTACTTACCTCTTGTAAATTAGGAAGACTTAGTTTTTGTAGAAAAACATTACTATCTAGGAAATGAGACCTCACTTCCTCTAACTTTGGTAACGTTAATTCCAATAAGGAATTATTATTGTGTAAAAAGCAAGAGCCTATTTTCTTTAGATTTGGTAAATCTAACTTTCGTACAGTGTTATTAGAATATAGGAAACAGTCTTCTATTTCTTCTACTTTTGGTAAACTTAACTCTTGTAGAAAAATATTTGAACTTAAGAACTCATCCCCAACTTTTTGTAGATTTGGTAAAGTTAATTTTTCCATCCAACTGTTATTTAAAAATTTACTTCCTACTTCTTGTAAGTTTGGGAGATTTACTTCTTGTAAGGCATTATTTCTATATAGAAAAAAGTCGCCTACTTCTTTTAGTTTAGGTAAATCTAGAAAGTTTAAACATTCATTATCATGTAAAAAATTATTATATACCCGTTGTAAGTTCGGTAAACTTAGTCTTTCTAGATGTTTATTACAATATAAGAAACAATAATCTATTTCTTCTACTTTTGGTAAATTTAACTCTTTAATATATTCATTTTTATATAAGAAATAACTTCCTATTTCTTTTAGATTTGGTAAATCTATCTTTTTTAAAGACTCGTTCCAATATAAGAAACTATTACCCACTTCTTTTACATTTGGTAAATTTAGCTCTTGTAGTGTATTATTCATAAATAAAAAGTTATTTCCAATTTTCTCTACATTAGGGTTTGTTAGCTTTATTATTTCATTATTTTTATTTAAGACTAGTTTTATATCTTCTTTATCTTTTACTTTTATAGTTATAATTTTTTCTAATCCTTTTCTTTTTCTTTCTATTCCTATTTTTTCAATATCATCAACAGTATCTAAAATTGCATCATATATTTCTTTATCATACATACTTAGTTTTTTATTTACTAAATCTAATATAAAATAGTCCATTACTACATATTTTTCTTTTTCATAACGTTTTACTTTAAAGTTATCTATTATAATATTATTTGGACAGTAATAAATATTGTTCATTTCACGATTATATTTATAATACTTTCCGTCACTTGCCCTTACATAACCACTTATTTCAAGATTAATATTTTTACATTGTTGAATTAAGCCATATTCATCTCTAAAACTTTCGGTTAAGCCCTCTATAATATTATCTAGGTTATTTGAAAATGTTGAGTCGGGATCATCTACGATGTGATTGTATCTATTTTTTATTGATAGAATGTGTGATGGATCTTTAGTAAACTGAATACTTATTACACTTGTGCCATACCTATCTTGTCTTTGTGGCTTTGGATAATCATCTCTATTTATTTCATCTACGTCTTTTTTTACTGCGAAGAAAACCCTACAGCTATTTAATCTTCCTCCGTTAAATGTACATAATTTTTCTCCCTTGGCGTAATACTTTTTAAAGTGTTGTATTTCTTCTTCAGTTTTACATTCATATAAGTTATAACCTGCTTCACTTAATAATTCTTTTGGGGTTTTAGATAAATTTAATTCTTTTTTCATTTCCATGTTTACTAAACTATAGATATAATTTTTAAATTCATTTTCTTTTCCTTGATCTATTAAATCTTGATATAGACTATGATTAGGTGCTAAATAATTTAGCATTAATGTTGATAGTAACCCATCTTCTTCTAATAAGGTTGGAAAAAAACTTCGGCATAGTTTAGCCATATTTTCTCCATACTTTTTCTTAATTATTTTTAAATCCTGGTCCATTTGAACACCTCCTCGTCATGATTATATTTTATCTATAAACTATTTTAAATACTTTTTTGTTTTACTTTACTCATATCATTATCTTTAAAATTAGTATCATCAAATATTGGATGATAATATAAAAAATTATATCCTATTTCATCTAAGTTTGGACAGTTTATTTTCTTTAATATCTCATTATAATATAAGAAATTAGTTCCTACTTTTTGTAAGCTTGGCATATTTACTTCTTGTAAAGATTTATTTGTATATAAACAAAAATCTCCAATTTCTTGTACTTTTGGTAGTATTAGTTTTTGTAAAGAGTTATTAAAGTTTAAAAAATAATCACCTATTTTTGTTAGGTTTGGTAAAGTTAGTTTTTGTAATGAATTATTTTCATATAAGAAAGCATATTCTACTTCTTGTAAATTTGGTAAATTTAACTCTTGTAGAGAGTTATTAAAATATAAGAAACCCTCTCCCGTTTTTTGTAAGTTTGACAAAGTTAGTTTTTGTAAAAGTTTATTGTATAATAAAAAGTCATCGCCTACTTCTTGTACCTTTGGTAGTTTTAGTTTTTCAATCGAAGTATTCATTCCTAAAAAATAACTTCCTATCTTTTGTAAATTAGGTAGATTTAATTCATTTATACATTTATTATTATTCAAGAAATAATTTCCTACTTCGCATAGATTTGGGAGATTTATCTCTTGTAAAAATTTATTATAGCATAAAAACTCGTGGCCAACTATTTGTAAATTTGGAAGATTTAAAACCTGTAGTGTTTCAGCACCAGATAAGAAAGAATTTTCTACTATTCTTAAGTTTGGTAAATCTAATTTTTGTATAGCGTTATTATAATATAGAAAGTCATCACCTACTTCTTTTAAGTTTGGTAAAGTTAACTCTTGCAGTGCAGTATTGATAAATAAAAATTGGTCTTTCACTTTTTCTACATTAGGATTGAATAACTTGATCATTTTATTGTCTTCATTTAATACTATCTTTATATCTTCGCCATTATTTATTTTTATTAATAATCTTTTTTCTTTTTTATTCTTTTCTATTTCTATTTTTTTAATATCTCCGATAGTATCTAAAAATGCATCTTTTATTTTTTCATCATATAATTTTATTTTCTTATTTACTAAATCTAGTACAAAGTAAGCCATTAATATATATTTTTCTTTCTCGTAGCGTTTAACTTTAAAATCATCTATTATGATATTATTTGGACAGTAATAAATGTTATTTACTTCATGATTATACTTGTAATACTTCCCATCACTAGCTTTTACATAATTTTCTATTTCAAAATTATTATTTTTATGTTGTTGAATTAGGCCATATTCATTTTCAAAACTTTCAGTTAATCCCTCTATGATATTATCTAGATTATTTGAAAATGTTGAGTCGGGGTTATTGACTCTATGATTATATCTATTTTTTATAGATAGAGTATGTGAGGGATCTTTCGTAAACTGGATACTGATTACACTTGTGCCATATTCGTCTTGTCTTTGAGGGTTTTCATAATTAACTCTATTTATTTCATCCACGTCTTTTTTTACTGCGAAGAAGACTCTACATTTATCTAGTCTTCCACCATTAAATGTACATAACTCTTCATTCTTAGCATAATATTTTCTAAACTGTTGAATTTCTTCTTCAGTTTTACATTCATATAAGTCGTATCCTGCTTCACTTAATAACTCTTTTGGTGTTTTTGTTGTCTTAATTTCATTATTATTTTCAACGTCTACTAAACTATAGATATAATTTTTAAATTTATCTTCTAGTTTTTGATCTATCAAGTCATTATATAGACTATGATTAGGTTCGAAAGTTTTTAACATTAATGTCGGTAGTAATCCATCTTCTTCTAATAAAGTTGAGAAAAATTCACGACATAGTTTAGCCATATTCTCTCCATACTTTTTCTTAATTAGCTTTAAATCCTGATCCATTTTTTCACTTCCTATCATGGTTATATTTTATTTAGTTTTTTTATATCGTCATCTTTAATGCTATATTTAGAAGGCCTTGAAACTATAGATGCTAAAAAGAAATTACCCACTTTTTCTAAACTTGGAAAATTCATTATTTTTACAGTAGTATTTAAATATAAGAAATCATCTCCTACTATACGTAAGTTTGGAAGATTTAATTTTTGTATAGTGTTATTTGAACATAAGAATTTATGTCCTGCTTCTTGTAAATTAGGTAAATCTACTTCTTTTAAAGTATTATTAAAATATAAAAATTTATCTCGTACCTTTTGTAAGTTTGGTAAATTTATTTCTTCTATAGCGCGATTGAAATATAAAAAATTGTCTCCTACTTCTTTTAGGTTTGGTAAAGTTAAACTTAATAGAGAATGATTAAAGTATAAAAACCTAGCTCCTATTTTCTGTATGTTTGGTAAATTTACCTTTTTTAAAGTATCATTATTATGCAAGAAATCATTTCCTACTTCGCATAGATTTGATAAATCTAGGATTTGTAAAGAACTATTCCCATATAAAAATCCATCGCCTATCTTTTGTAATTTTGGCATATTTACCTTTTTTAGAGAATTATTAACAGATAAGAAATGATCACCTATTTTTTGTATGTTTTGTAGAGTTAATTCTTGAAGAGATTTATTTCTACGTAAGAATTTATTCTCTATTTTTTCTATATTAGGATTTGTTAACTTTATCATTTCATTATTTTTATTTAATACTAGCTTGATATCTTCACCATTATTTACTTTTATTGTTATAAGTTTTTCTTTTTCTTTTCTTTCTATCTCTATTTTTTCTATATCTTTAATAGTATCTAAAAATGTATCACTTATTTCTTCATCGTATAAACTTATTTTCTTATTTACTAAATCTATTATAAAGTAATCCATTATTATATATTTTTCTTTCTCATAACGTTTTACTTCATAATTATCTATTATGATATTATTTGGGCAGTAATAGATATTATTTATTTCTTGATTATACTTATAATACTTCCCATCATTTGACATAGTGTAACCTTTTATTTCAAAATCATTTTTGTGGTGTTGAACTAGACCATACACTCTTTCAAAGCTTTCGGTTAATCCCTCTAT
>CANQKU010000081.1 GCA_947624535.1 uncultured Bacilli bacterium | reverse complement strand
TATAAGAAACAAAATTACAAGGAGGAAGCTATGAAGAATAGTATTTTAAAAATTGGAGTTATTTTATTAGTCATTTTATCAATGACAATGACAAATTTTATATTTGTCGGAAAGGGACTTATAAGTTATGCAGCAGACAGTGCATCAACTAATAATCCAAACGTAGAATTTGAAGCATATTTTAAAGATGAGGATGGAAAAAAGATTACTACATTAGAGAGAGAAAATAATCAAGAAGAAATATCCTTATATATTAACGTAAATGTAAAAAAAGAAGGATATTTTAATGGTGAAATATCTTTAGAAAACAGTAATTTTACACTAAAGTCATCTGATAGTGAATATGTAAATAAAATAAGTAATAACACTATCTATCTAAATCAAATTAATTTGGGAGCAATGAAAGAAATAGAAGTAAAAATAGAACCTATCAAAAGTGAATATTTTGAAATAGGTTTATTAGACAGTGTAAGCAAACTTAATTTAAAAGGTATTTACAGAGATAGTAACGAAAAAGACATAGAAATAAAAGCAAGTAGAGAATTAAATTTAAAATTAATAGAAAACAATACAGAAAATAGTGTAATGAATGAAATGAAAATGATTACAAATAAAACTGTGCAAATAGAAGAGCAAGAAAAAAGAGTAATCCAATTTTTATACAATATGGGATTAAAAGAAAATAATTATCCAATAAAAGAAATAAATTCAATAGTAGCAGTTCCAACTATAAATAATAATCAACCAAACGTAGTAGCAGTAAGTCATTTTAATAATATGAATAAATTTAAATACAAATATGATGGAGATAATATAGAAATAACATTTCAAAATGAAGCAAGTAGCGACGGAAGAATTAACTGGAAAAAGAATGGAACAGATGACGTTATAATAACATTAATTTATGATGCTAATATAAACGTAGCAGATGTAGAACTAACATCAAACCAAGAAATTACATTATATAATGAAAAAACAATTGATTCAACAAACACAGTAAAAGCCAATGATGAGGAAATAGACTCTGTAATTCAAGTTGAAAGCAACAATTCAGAAGAATATATATATAAAGGAAAACTATATGCAGGAATTCCAAGAGAATATCAAAGCCAAACACGACTAAATGTAAACTATGCAAGAATAATTTCAAATATCGAAGTAATAGAAGAAGCAAGTCGATATATAACTGAAAATGGAGAAACATCAGCAAATGTAATATATAATAGAACATCTATCAGAAAACAAGACTTTGATAAAATATTTGGAGAAGAAGGAACATTAACAATATGTAATAAACAAGGAGAAACGTTAGGAACAGTTACATCTACATCAGAAGTAGATGAGCAAGGAAATGTAAACATTTCTTATGAAGGAAAAAATATTACAGAAATTGTTATTAAAGCAACAAACCCAATAAAAGAAGGAATCCTAAAATTAAATCATACTAAGACAATTCAAGAGTCAAGTAATATAGTAACAAATGCAACAGAATTAAAAAACAAAATAACTGCACAATACAATGAAAATAGTATAAAAAAAGAAAGTGAAAATACTTTACAATTAAAAGAAACATCAACAGAAGCAATATTAGAATTAAACAGACAAGACTTATCAACAGTTGTATCAAATAATATTGAAATGAAAGTAATACTATTATCTAATCATGAAAAATATGATTTATATACAAATCCAAAAATAGTATTACAATTACCAGAACAAGTAGAAAGTGTAGCAATTAATAATGTAGATTTATTATATGGAAATGGAATAAATATCAAAAACTATGAAATAAATGGAAGAAATATAAATGTGTATTTTGAAGGAACACAAACACAATATAATGAAGATACAGTATTAGGTAGTACATTAACTATAAATGCAACAATCAACATAAACAAAAAATCAGCTACATCAGATAATCAAATAAAATTAGTATATTCAAACGGAGAAAAATCAGGAGAAACTGTAAAACCAATTAAAATTGTAGCTCCAAAAGATTTAACAACAATTTATAGTATACCAGAACTAGGAATAGAAACTATGGGACAAGAAGAAACAACTACTATAATGATACCAAAAGGAGAACCAAGTAAACAATTAGAAGCACAAATTGAAATAATTAATAATAATGAAAACAATGTTGAAAATGTAAAAGTATTAGGAGATTTTCCAACAAACAATGACGTAAATAATATGGGAATTAAAATAGCAAATGCAATAACACTTCAAGGAGTAGAAAATGCCAAAGTTTACTACTCTGAAAATGCAAATGCAACAGACGATTTAGAAAATGCTCAAAACGGTTGGAGTGAAACAATTAATAATAATAGCACAGTCAAAAAATATTTAATAACAGTAGAAAGTATAGCAGCACAAAGTATTATGAAAGCAACTTATACATATGTAATACCTGCTAACTTAGAATACAACCAATTAATAAGAACTGGATACAAAGTAAAAATTGTAGACAGTGCAACAAAAGTAGAAAGTGAATTAGCTTCTACTGTAATTGAAATGCAAACAGGAATAGGACCAGAAATCAAAACTAAATTATTGGCAACAAAACAAGGAGAAACAATAAACACTCCAGTAAAAAACGGAGAAGTAATTAAATACGATATAGAAGTTTCAAATACTGGTACAGAAGATATAGCAAATTTAGTAGTAAGAGGACAAGTGCCAGAAGGAACAGTGTTAGTAGAACCAGTAGAAGAATATGAATATGCAGGAACAGAATATTATAAAGAATTAGAGAACAAAACATATGAAAAGACAATTGAAAATTTAAAAGTAGGAGAAACAGTTCATATAACATATGAAGTTAGAGTAAAGAATGATACAGAGCCTGGTACTAAATTAACAAACTTTGGAGAAATATTATACGGAGAAGCCAAAAAACAAACAGATGAAATACAAAATGTAACAGCAAAAGGAGATATAAGAATAACATTAAAAAGAGTAACAGATAGAGAAGAACCATTATATACAAAATCTATTGTAGAATATACAGCAATCATAGAAAACATTTCAGGAAAAAAACAAGAAAATCTTAAAGCAGTAACAAGTTTTCCAGATGGAATGAGTATAAGTAATTTAAGACTATGTGAAATAGATGGAGAAAATGTCAACGAAAAAGAAATAGAATATTCTAAAGAGATAGATATTGGAACATTAGAGGCAAACCAAATAAAAACGCTTAACTATGTTTTCGTAGTAGAAAAAGATAATTTACCAATCACAATTTCTGTTGATGTAAAACAAGGAGAAGAAACATATAAATCAAATCAATGGCAAGATAATACAAACAAAGTAGAAGTAGGATTATCTATGGCATCTGCCACAGAAGGCGAATATGTAAAAGCAGGAGATATAATACAATATAATATAGCAATTCAAAATAAAACAGCAGCAGATATTCAATTAACAGTAACAGATACTATACCAGAACAATTATCAGTAACTGATGTAATTATTAATGGTGAAAAAATGGAAAATAGCTTAAAAGCAGCAGAAGAAGGACAAGAAGAAAGTACATATTATAATGATTTAAATATGTCAGTACATTTAGAAGCAAACGAAACTAAAAATATAGAAATACAAGCAAATGTAGACTATTCAGAAGAAAGAGATGAAGCAGAACCTATTACTAATATTGCTTCAGCACAATTTGCTGGAGAAACAATAGCAACTACAACATCAGTAAATCACATTATAATGTCAAATCAATCATCAAATGTAAAACCAGATAATCAAGGGGAACCAGTAGATGGTTCAGAAGAACAAGGCGGAGAAAGTCAAAATCCAAGTCAAAATGGCGAAAATAACAACATAGAAGATAATAATTTTGCAAAAGGATATAAAACAATATCAGGTATTGCATGGTATGATGAAAACAGAAATGGACAAAAAGACCAAGGAGAACAATTATTAAAAGATATTAAAGTAAAACTATTAAATACAGAAACAAACAACTTAGTAAAAAATGAAAGTGGAACAGTATTAGAAGCAACTACAAATAGCAACGGAATATATATATTAGATAAAATAGGAAATGGTAAATACATAGCTATATTTGAATATAATAGTACACAATATGGACTAACAAAATATAAAGCCACAGGCATATCTGATGCACAAAATTCAGATGTTTCACTAAATGAATTACTAATAGAGAATGATAGAAAACAAGTTGCATCAACAGACATATTAACAATTAATGACGACAACATTTCTAATATAAATATCGGATTAGTAAAACTACAAAACTTTGATTTAGAATTAGACAAATATGTAAATAAAGTTTTAATACAAAATGCTTCCGGTTCAACAGTATTAGGATTTTCTGAAGAAACCTTAGCAAAGGCTGAAATTCCAGGAAAATACCTAAATGGCTCAACAGTTATTATTGAATACAGTATAAAAGTAACAAATAAAGGTGAAGTAGATGGATATGCAAAAAAAATAGCCGACTACATACCAGCTGATTTAAGTTTCAGTTCAGAATTAAACAAAAATTGGTATCAAGTAGGAAATACTTTATATACAAATAGTTTAGAAAATGAAAAAATAAAATCAGGAGAATCAAAAACAGTAACATTAACATTAACAAAGACAATGACAGAAAATAATACAGGTTCAATTCCAAATATAGCAGAAATAGTAGAATCTTATAATGAATTAGGATTAGCAGATTCTAACTCAACACCAGGAAATAGAGATAAATCAGAAAATGATTACAGTCAAGCAGAAACTATTATAAGTGTAAAAACTGGTGAAATAGTATATACAGGATTAATAATTGCAGCAATAGTTATCCTTGGAATCGTAATTTTTATAATAGTGTTAAAAAAGAAAAATGATGTCGATATAGATATGGACATATAACAAGGAAAAGAAAGGAGGAAAAAGTAAATGAGTAAATTAAAAAGTTTAATAATCACTATAATAATTGGATTAATAGCAATATTAGGAATGCAAACAACATCTAATGCAGTAAGTTACTCTGGCTCATTATCAGTAGGAAATAATGTATCTATAGCGACTATTAACCAACAAAATATTTATTGTATTCAAACTAGACAACACTTTATAGGTGGTTCATTATATAAAGTAATGTCAAAAGTTACAATAAACGGAAACACAGCAAC
>CANQKU010000080.1 GCA_947624535.1 uncultured Bacilli bacterium | reverse complement strand
TAGATAATTATTTTCATTGCAGTTTGTGGCTTAAGCAAAACGTAGTGAAGCGGAAAGGAATGTTTAGAATAATGGAAGATAAAAAGAAAAAAGTAACAAGAAAAACTTCTAAAGGTGACAAAAATATTATTTTGAGTGTGAAAAATGCAAGTTACAGGTATAGTGATGCAGAAGTAGATGACTATGCCATAAAAAATGTTAATTTTGACTTTGAAATGGGAAAAATGTATGCTATCAGAGGAAGAAGTGGTGCTGGAAAAACTACATTACTATCTCTTATTAGTGGCTTGGAAAAATGTGCAGAGGGAGAAATTATCTTTGATGGTAAAAATTTAAAAGATATTAATTTAGATAAGTATCGTAATCATGATATAGGAATTGTTTTTCAAAGTTATAACTTACTTCCATTTATGACAGCAGTTGAAAATATAATTCTTTCAATGGATGCTAATGGATTAAAGATAAAAAATAAAAAAGAAAAAGCAATCGAACTGATGAAAAAAGTAGGATTAAAAGAAACTTATGCTAATCGTAAAGTATTAAGGTTATCTGGCGGAGAACAACAGCGTGTTGCTATTGCAAGAAGTTTATCCTATAATCCTAAACTGATCATTGCTGATGAACCCACAGGTAATTTGGATAGGCAAACAGAAACTGAAATTTTAGATATATTTAAAAAGTTAGCGCATGAAGAAAATAAGTGCGTCATTATCGTAACACATTCTCAAAATGTATGTGATAGTGTTGATCAAGTTTATGACTTGAAAAAAAGTTAGAGTTTATGAAAATTAAAAATAGTAATTCATATGTTGGATTATTATTTTTTATTTTGTAGGTGAGTATTTTTAGACTTTTATGTTATATAATATGAATAAGAAGTTGAATACTTTTTAATTAGTTGATAGTTTTGTAAAGTTTACAAGGAATAACAAAAAAAGATATTTAAAATAAATGATATATGCTAAAATATGGTAAAGGAGAGAAATGTTTATGAAAAATAAAAATGTTTTAATCGTTGTTGCAATAATAGGTGTTGTTCTTTTATTAGGAATTATTTGGGGAGTCTCAACTTATAATAATTTAGTCAGTTTAAAAGAAGAAGTAACGGCTAAATTTAAAGATATTGACGTGCAACTAGAAAGAAGGGCTGATTTAGTTCCAAATTTAGTTAATACGGTAAAGGGGTATGTTAAGCATGAAGAATCAGCAATTGAAAGGGTTACTAAGGCAAGAGAAAACTTACTAAGAGCTGATGATGTAGAAGATAAATCTTTAGCTAATAGTGAATTATCCAGTGCTTTAAATAGTTTATTAGTTATTACTGAAGCCTATCCAGATTTAAAAGCAAATACAAACTTTATTAATTTACAAGATGAGTTAGCTGGTACAGAAAATAGAATTGCTACAGCAAGACGTGACTTCAATGCTGCTGCTAAAACATATAATACAAAGATTAAAAAAATACCAACTAATATCATTGCAGAAATTGGTGACTTTGATAATATCGATTACTTTGAAGCAGATGATGGTAAAACTAAATTACCAGAAGTTGACTTTGACTAAGAAGAGTAATCTTCTTTTTATTAAGGAGAGAATATGAAAAAAATATTACTATTTATAGCAGTTTTAATCAGTACTTTTTCTTTTAAAGTAGATGCTTTAGTACCACCAACTAATGATTTTTATATAAATGATTATGCTAATATTTTAAGCGATGATACTGAACAATATATTTTACAGCACTCAGTAAGTTTAGAAGAAAAAACTGATGCTCAAATTGTTGTAGTGACAGTTCCAAACTTGGAGGGAAAAGATTTAGAAACTTATGCCACAGAGTTATTTAGAAGTTTTGGGATTGGTGATAAAGATAAAAATAATGGATTATTATTGCTTTTGGCATTAGAAGAAAGAAAATTTAGAGTAGAAGTTGGCTATGGCCTAGAGGGTGTTTTACCAGATGGCTTGACTGGAAGATATCAGGATGAATACATAATTCCTTATTTAAAAGAAAATAATTGGGATGATGGTATAAAGAACGGATATAATGCTTTTTATGAAAAATTATGTACTTACTATAATATTGATAGTGGCAATGTCAAACCTAAAGCTAAAACTGTCTCTACTTATGGTATTCAAATTTTTACACCACTAATTGTTGCATCACTTTTCTTTGGGGCTCTTTTAGGATCATTTTTTAATGCTAATAATAGTACAAGTAAGAAAAAATCATTAGGCTTTTATATAGTATTAATACTTGATATTTGTTTTTTAACTTTTATATATTTTGTTTTTAAATTATATATACCGATAGCGTTATTTATTGAAGTTATTACTTTTCTTGTATCTATGAATAGTACTGATGATAGTAGTTATTTTGGTGGCTTTGGCGGAGGAAGTAACTTTGGTGGCGGAGGCTTTTCTGGTGGAGGGTTCTCAGGTGGAGGAGGATCTTCTGGTGGCGGCGGAAGTTCAAGAGGTTTTTAGATATTATATTAATAAATAAGTATATAGGTTTAAGATAAAAGGGTGCTTAAATAATCTTTATAATTTGTTAAACTCTAGGATTGTTTCCTAGTGAAAATTTGTTTTTACATTATATGATGTTAATGTGAAAGGAGAAAAAAATATGGATCAAGAAAAAATTGGAAAATTTATTGCTGAATGTCGAAAACAAAAAAAGATGACACAATGTGAATTAGGAGAAAAGTTAGGTGTAACTGAAAAATCAATTAGTAATTGGGAAAATGGAAGAAATATGCCTGATCTATCTTTATTTAAACCACTGTGTGAAGAACTTAATATTACTATCAATGAATTATTAAGTGGCGAGAGAATTAGAGAAGATAATTATCAAGAAAAATTTGAAGAAAATATTATCAATACTATAAGTTATTCTAATAAAAGGGTAGAGAAAAAAAATCAACTTATTGGATTGATATTGATAATATTTGGAATTTTAATGAATACATTGGGTTTAATGGCATTTAATCCTGATAGTCATTCTTGTTCATTCAGTGTAGTTATAGGTGTAATATTTTCAGTATTAGGTTTTTTCAAATTAGTAAAATCAAAATCATATTTAAAAACAATAATTTTTCTAGTATTATTTTTCATTGGGTATATGATGGCGATTATGTTTTTTGATTATGTTGGCGTTGCATATAATGATCGTCCACCTATATTTTCAATTAAAACTACAACGATAGATACAACAATTTATTATGATACATTATTCTATGACGTAATAAGATGCAATAAAAATTCTAAAGAAGAAACTTATAAAGTGATTAAAAACCAAAAGTATGATGATAAAATTATTATGAATTATTGTAAATAAAAAACAGACCATAAGAGGTTTGTTTTTTATGTGATTAAAAAAATAATAAAAATTTAAAAAATGTATTGTCAAACAAATGTTCCTGCTATATAATGCTTTTACAAGGAGGGTTTATATGAAACAAAACAAATTAGAAACAATCTCAAATTTATTTGAAGACAAGGAAATAAGAAGTATTTGGGATGATGAAAAGTGTGATTATTATTTTAGCGTTGTTGATGTGATTTCAGTTTTAACTGATAGTAGTAATCCAAGAAAATATTGGTCTGTATTAAAAAATAGACTAAAAAAAGAGGGCAGTGAACTGACTACAAAATGTAGTCAGTTGAAAATGAAAGCTCCTGATGGAAAAATAAGATTGAGGGATACTTTAGATACAAAGGGAATATTAAGATTAATTGAGTCAGTTCCAAGTCCTAAAGCAGAGCCATTTAAAGTTTGGCTTGCTAATTTAGGAAGTGAAAGAATTGATGAAGTATTTGATCCTGAAATTGCCATTAAAAGAGCAATTAACTATTATCGTAAAAGAGGACATTCTGATAAATGGATTGAAAGTAGATTAAAGGGAATATTAGATAGAAATAAATTAACTGATATTTGGAAAGAGGGAGGCATTTTAGAAGATTATGAATATGGAATATTAACAAATGAGATATATAAAGAATGGTCTGGAATGAGGAAAAGTGAATATAAAGCATATAAAGGCATTAGAAAAGAATCCTTAAGAGATAATATGACCGATATAGAAATAGCTCTTACTGATTTAGGAGAAATTGCCACTCGTGAACTTGCTAAAGAACATAGGCCTAATGGATTGGAACAAAATAAAGAAATTGCAAAACGAGGTGGAAGAATTGCTAAAAATACTCGTGATAATTTAGAAAAAGAACTTCATAAATCAGTAATAAGCAATCAAAATAATCTTAACTATCAATATTTAGATGAAACAAAAAAATTAGAAAATAATAAACAACAAGAAAGGAAGTAATAAAAAATGAAAAATGAAATTATATTATTTGAAAATCAAAATATTAAATTAGAAGTGAATATGAAAGATGAAACTGTATGGCTTACACAAGGGCAAATGGCTCAACTGTTTGGAAAAGATAGAAAAACTATTACCAGGCATATTCAAAATATATATAAAGATGGAGAATTGGAAGAAAATTCAGTATGCTCATTTTTTGAGCATACTGCTAAAGACGGGAAAAACTATCAGGTAAAATACTATAATCTCGATATGATAATTAGTGTAGGTTATCGTGTAAAATCTAAAAATGGAATTATATTTAGAAAATGGGCAACTAAAGTATTAAAAGATTATATGATTAAAGGTTATGCGGCTAATCAAAAAAGATTAGAATATCTTGAAAAAACAATAAAGCTAGTAGATATTGCTGGAAGAATAGATACCGAATTAAAAGGAACAGAAGCTCAAGAAATAATTAAAGTAATAAATAATTATTCAAATGCTTTAAATTTACTTGATGATTATGATCATAAGAAAATTACTAAACCAAGAGGAACTAAAAACAATAAAAAAATCACTTATGAAGAATGTAAAAATGAATTAGATAGGGATATAAATGCAAGTGTAAATATATTAATGGAGGGAATAAGAAAATATATAGAACAAATAGTTTAAAAAATAAATCAAAAAAATAAGTACGGTAGCGACTATCGGAGATTGGTCTTTGGAGTGTAGAAATTATCCAGTGAAGAAGAAAATCCAAATCGTGAGGTTTGGGCATGATTTATAAATAAATCATTTTGTTTTATCTTATAACTAAGAACCATACTTTCATTGATGGAAACAAAAGAATAGCTGCTACATTATTTATATATTTCTTAAA
>CANQKU010000079.1 GCA_947624535.1 uncultured Bacilli bacterium | reverse complement strand
AGGTATTTTAATTTGGAGGGGCCTAACGGATTTGAACCGATGATCAGGGTGTTGCAGACCCACGCCTTACCACTTGGCTAAGGCCCCATCACAAAATGATTATAACAAAATAAAAATATTTTATCAATACTTTATTTTTATTATATGAAACTTCTGCTAAAAATGACTAATTATTATTCTATTCTAATTTTTAATTTATTTTTAAACGTAATAATATTCTTATTTTTAGATATTACATTTTTTTGATTGATTAAAATATAGTTTTTTACTTTCTCAAAATGTAGTTCTTCCTGCAAACTTTTTAATGACCGTCTAACTCTAAATTCTTGATGCTGAGTCTTAATAACACAGTATTTACTACTCTTTTCTTTTAATATATAGTAAATATCATTAATAGATACTTTACAATTTCTATTAATTACCAATAACTTTTTATTTTCAAGAATTTGAATAGCATCTAATACTGCAATTTCTAAATTAGTATCAAAGTCATATAACTTAGATAAATAAGTAAAAATTAACAAACGAAGTGAAATTAAATGTTCCTTATAATTGTGAATTGAACATATAATAATAATGCTATCCCAATCGTATGCAAATTCTCTAATTTCTCTACAAATGTCATAACCAGATTTAGTTCCTAACTCTAAGTCAATAATATATATTTTTATTTCTTTATCAAATATAACTTTTTGTAAATTCTTATTATATTTAGAAAATGAAATCACGTCATAATCATAATTATTATTAATTAATGTTTTATTAATATTTTTACAAATTATTTGATTCAAATCCTGATTGTCTTCAATTACTACTATTTTCATAAGGCCACTACTTCTCCCTATTTTTTATTTACTAGAGTATTATAACAAAGTAAATGGGAAAATATGGAAAATGACCCTAATTGGATATTTTTTGTCCTTGTATATAAGATAAGGACATTTTTAACTTATTTATAGTCAAAATTAAGAAAGTTAAAAATATATGTGCTACATTTAATTAGAGGTGAGCAGTATGTTATGGAAATTTTTGATAATTTATCTTTTATCATTTTTACTAATTTTTATTACAATAAAATTTTTATAGGATGAAAAATTAAAGACATTATGATATTATTAATAATGGAGGTTAACAAATGAAAAGAAAGATTAAATTAATTTTAGTTATTTTATTAGTTAGTATATGCTGTGGCTGTGGAAGTGAAAAAGAAAGTAAAAAGATTGATTTATTAGGCATTAACTTTGATACTAATGAAAATATAGCGACATTAGATAAGTATGAAACTGATAATCCAGTTGTTGCTATGGAGATTGAAAATTATGGTGCTATTGTTATGGAATTATATCCTGATAAAGCTGAAAATACAGTAAATAATTTTATTTCATTAGTAAAAAATGGATTTTATGATGATAATACTTTCCATCGATTAGTTCCAGGTTTTGTTTTACAGGGTGGAGATCCAACAGGAACTGGTACAGGTGGGCCTAATTATTCTATTAAGGGTGAGTTTTCTAATAACGGATATGAAAAAAATGACTTAAAACATGAGCAAAAAGTCATTTCTATGGCTAGAAGTCAAGATAATGACTCAGCAGGTAGTCAGTTCTTTATCATGTTAGATAAATCTGAATATTTAGATGGTGACTATGCAGCATTTGGTAAAGTAATAGATGGCTGGGAAGTAATTAAAAAAATAGAAGATACCGAAGTTGTACAAGATGAAACAACTGGTCAATTACAAAATAATTTAACTATTAAAAAAGCAGTTGTTGATACAAAAGGTAAAGACTATAAAGAAGTAGAAAAAATAGAAGAAAAATAATATATGCAATTTATAAATAAATTATCACTTCGTGTTGAAGTGTTACTATTATTTTATATCACCTAACTTTAATGTTAGGTGATTTTTTATTTAGTTTTTTCGCACTATTTTTATTCTTCTATGATATACTTTATATGTTAAGAATAAGAACAACATGAAGGTGAATAAATATGTTAAAGTTAATTCATGCATTAGATATGAATTTTAATAGTGTTAAAAATTATTATGATAGTTTTATAGATAAATACTCAGATTTAAATTGTTATGCTATTACGCAAATAGTAGAAGGTAAAAAGTCCTATTTTGACTATATTGCTATTTATGAAAAGAATTTATATTATTTAATCAACGAAAATAATCCTACCTATATTATTGGATTTGGTACAATTAAAGATACAAACTACCCTAATAAAGATAACTTGTCAAATTTTGGAAATATTGGCTACGGCATTCATCCTCTAGAACGCGGTAAGGAATATGGTACTACTCTATTAAATTTATTATTATCTAAATGTGAAAAACTAGGAATGAATGAAGTATATGTTTCATGTTTATATGAAAATATTGCATCTTGTAAAATAGTTAGAAATAATCATGGGAAATTAGAAAAAAGATTTAAAGACCATATTTCAGGAAAAAATGCTTTACAATATAAAATAAAATTAAAACCTAAACTTGCTACTAAAGCAAAAATACTTCTAAAAAAAATTTAGATCTTTACGATTTAAACTGATATTTTTCTAAATCTACTTTATAATCTATTACTTCAATTCCATCTTGTTCTAATTTTTCTTTTTGTTTTTCTATACCACCAAATAAAAAGTTTTTAGACAACTTCCCTGTTGAATTAACTACTTTATAACAAGGATACTTCTTTTCATCTGGATTACGATGTAAAATATTTCCCATTGACCATAAGTTACTACTTTTTTCTTGGTATTGATAATAAATACTGATAAACTTTTTCTTTCATGTTACTCCTTTCAAAGAAAAACAAATCAAATTAGACTTGCTTTTAATTAATCTCTTTCTTTAAATGATTTTATAATTTCACCAGTTTTGGCATTGATATAAAACTCATACTCATAACTATTATATTTAAACTCTATTTCATAAACTTCAACACCATATTTATAGTCACGTTCATTGTTCATATCATAAATATCATTTTTGGTAATATTTAAACTTTTTAATGCAATTTCTAAAGCATCAGTATGAGAAATATATTGACTACTGTTACTATCATTATAGTCATATGTTTTGACATCTTTATTTTCTTGATTAGTTTTTATATTTTCATTTTCATCTACTAATGGCTGATTATTGTTTAAATGATTATCCTGATATTTAGAATTAATATACATACAAACTATTATAACGATTAATAACGCAATTAAAACGCATAAAATAATGGTTACTAAATGATTATTTTTTTTATTTTCTTTCAATTGTATCACTCCTATTATTCATTTTCTTTCATTTCTTTAATTGCCATAGTAGCAGCAACACTGCCATCACCAACTGCTGTAGTTAACTGTCGTAAAGTCTTTACCCTAGCATCACCTGCTGCATAAATTCCTTTTGTTTTAGTATGAACACCATCATCTGTTTCAATATAGCCAAATTGATTTAGTTTGACAACATTAGCAAATATTTCATTTTTAGGTTCCTGTCCAATAGCAATAAATAAGGCATCAACTTGAATGTCTTCTAAATTTCCATCTTTATCTTTTACCGTAATACTTTCTAATTTATCATCCCCATTTAAAGCAGTTACTGTTGAATTTAAAATAAAGTATACATTTTCTATCCCCTTTAACTCCTTAGTATATTGCTCCTCTGCTCTAAATTCTTCTCTTCTATGGATTAAATAAACTTTACTAGCAATATTAGATAGATAAATAGCATCATTAATAGCAGTATTTCCACCACCATTTACAGCTACTACCTTATCTTTATAAAATGCACCATCACAAGTAGCACAATAAGAAATTCCTTTTCCAACAAACTCTCTTTCTCTATCAATATTTAATAACCTATTTTCAGCACCTGTTGCAATAATAATACTTTTAGCTTGGTACTTACCTTTATTTGTTGTAACAAATTTATCCTCATCTACATGAAGTACCGTCTCATATTTAACTTCACCATTTAACTTTTTTACTTGTTGATATAAATTTGTAGCGAAGTCAAATCCAGAAATTTCTTCTATACCTGGATAATTTACAATTTTATGTGCATTAATAATTTGACCACCATAACTCTTAGCTTCTAAAATAAGGACATTTTTATTAGCTCGTAATGCATATAAAGCACTAGTTAATCCAGCTGGGCCTGCCCCAATAATAATTATATCGTACATAATTAGTCACCTCTATTACTATTTTATATTTATAACCTAATTAAATTTTATGTAATCTTTTTTTAAATGTCAATAAATCACAATTATCTTTATCTTTCTTGACAAACGTCAATGAAATAGGAAAATAACTTGTTACTAACCTCATCATATGAAATCATTCTCTCAGGATGCCACTGCACCCCAATTTGAAAAGTGTGGCATCTATTTTCTATAGCTTCAATTACACCATCACTACTTTTTCCAACAATAGAAAATAAGTAAGATTTTTTGACCATTTCATAGTGATGAGAATTTACTTCTATACAACTTTTTTTTACAATATCTCGCAAGTGGGATTTTTCTAAATATACTTTGTGAACATAACCTTCTTTTTGATGGTGATTAGAAATTTTTTCTAAATGATCCAATGAATTATATAAAGCCATAGACTGCATACCTTGACATATTCCTAATAAGGGAAGATTATTTTCTAAGGCATATTTAATAAGTATGTCATCTAACGCACCTTTTTGATTACCTCCAGTAATTATAATACCACTACACTTTTCTATTTTTTCTAAATTTATCTCAGTTAAAAAACATGGAACTGCCCCAAACTTTTTAACGGCATCTTCATAATATTTATTTTCTTCTTTTATATTTTCCTCTCTTTTTAAAATTCCAATTATCGTCATCACCAAAAAAAGATAGAAAATTCTATCTTAATTTTCCTTTAGCCCCTTTCATTCCTTTTAATCCACCACGTGAAGTAAATCCTTTTAAAATATTTGATTCAAAAGAATGTGTTTTACTCATACGTTTTTTATAATCTTTAATACCAATATTAATCACATCATCTAAAAGTTCAGTATATCTGACACCCTTAGCTTCCCATAAATAGAAAGCTAAACTACCAGGAATAGAATTAATTTCATTGATATAGACTTTTTTAGCTTTTTCATCAATCAAGAAGTCAATTCGACAAACACCAGCTGAACCTAAAGCTTTAAATGCTTTTAGAGCAATACTTTCTACTTCTTCTTTTAATTTTTGTGAAATTTTAGCAGGAATTTCTCGACTA
>CANQKU010000078.1 GCA_947624535.1 uncultured Bacilli bacterium | reverse complement strand
TGGCTCACCAACATATTGTATAACAGGAGATGAGAATACTTGTTTTATGACAAGTTGTTATGATAATAATGGTAAAAATTCATGTAAACCTGGAACAATTATTGTATATAAAGTAAATGAAGCAGAAGAAGTGAGATTTCATGTAGTGCATGACGATGGAACAACAATGATACTACAAAGTCAAAAAAATACATTAAATGATATACAGTGGTATACAAGTGATGATAATAGTCAAGGCCCAACAACTGCATTAGATGCATTAGAAAGTGCAACTGCAGACTGGACAAATGTAAATGACCAAAGTTATACAATAGGAGGAAGTAGTACAACATTAGGATATTCAGGTTGTACTGCATCATCATGTATTCATTCAACGTATAATTTATCAAGAGGTTCAGTGAAAGCAAGAATGATAACAATGCAAGAAACGACTAAATTTGGGTGTCAATATAATACTAATATATCATGTCCAGTATGGATGTATAACTATCTAAGTAATTCAAATGATAAAAACAGTTATTATTGGACCATTTCGGCCAACGCTTCTTTCCTAGATCGTGCGTGGAATGTCTACTATAACGGCAGTGTTACCAACCACCATACGACTGGCACTTATGGTGTCCGTGCCGTAGTAGAAATCTCCAAATAAAATAATTAAAGTATGTATATTAGTGAACTAATTTATAGTTTGCTTTTTCTTTTAATTATTTAACCTAATTATTAAAAAAACATGTTATAATATAGACAAATTGAGCAAGTGAGGTTTTAAATATGAAAAAAGTTGCTTTAATAACTGGAGGAGTTAGTGGACTTGGAGAAGTAATAGCTAGGCATTTAGCTAGTAAAGATTGTAATTTAATTCTTAGTTATCATAATAGCTCAAATAAAGCTCCATTATTAAAAGAAGAATTAGAAAGTAAATATAATATTGAAGTAAGAATTTATTCTTGTGATCTTTCTAATGAAGAAGAAATAAAAAAATTTATTGATAATGCTAAAAATGATTTTGGAAGAATTGATTATTTAGTTAATAATGCTGCAGTGTGTTTAGATAGTTTATTTGTTAATAAGACTAAAGAAAATTTTATGAAAACATTAGAAGTTAATGTTGTAGGAACTTTTTTAGTTAGTAAGTTAGTAGGAGAAATTATGTATGAACAAAAATTTGGTAGTATAGTTAATTTATCTTCTACAAATGGAATACATAAATATTATCCTATGACTATTGATTATGATGCATCTAAAGCTGGTATTAATTCACTTACTCATAATTTAGCCTTAGCCTATGCTCCTTATGTTAGAGTTAATGCTATCGCTCCAGGTTGGGTTAAAACAGAAAATGAAATGAAAGACTTAGATCAAGATTATATTCAAAGTGAAGAAGAAAAGATTTTTTTAAAACGTTTTGCTGAATGTGAAGAAATTGCTAAAGTTGTATATTTTTTATTATCAGATGATGCTAGTTATATTAATAATCAAATTATTATTGTAGATGGAGGAACATATTAATGAATAGTAGTAAAATAATTGAAATTATTGAGGAATGTGAACAAAAATGTAGTGAAGAATTTAAAAAAGTAGATAAAATTTGTTTTGAAAATACTAAAAAAGTTTTAGATGCTTTCCACTCACAAAAACTTAGTGAGTCAGACTTTTCTGGAACTACTGGATATGGATATAATGATATTGGAAGAGAAAAAATTGAAAAAATATTTAGTCAAGTTTTAGGTACTGAAGATGCCTTAGTAAGAACTCAATTTATTTCTGGATCTCATGCCTTATCAGTTTGTTTTTTTGCCTTATTACGCCCTAATGATACTTTACTTTCTATTACTGGAACACCATATGATACTATGCATGAAGTAATTGGGATAAAAGAAAATCCAAGTAGTTTAAAGTCATTTGGAATTAATTATCAAGAAATTGATCTTATTAATGATGATTTTGACTATGAAAAAATAAAAGAAGTAATTACTACTAAACAAATAAAAGTTATTGAAATTCAAAGATCTAAGGGATATTCTACTAGAAAAAGTATTTCCTTAGAGTCAGTTAGAAAAGTTATTTCTATGATTAAAGAAATAAATGTTAATATTATTGTCATGGTAGATAACTGTTATTGTGAATTTGTAAATAATTATGAGGTCTCAGAATGTGGAGCTGATATAATTGTTGGATCATTAATAAAAAATCTTGGTGGGGGTATAGCCCCTAATGGAGCTTATGTTGCTGGTAGAAAAGATTTAGTTGATCTTGTAGGAGAAAGACTAACACTTCCTGGTGAGGGAAGAGAAGTAGGACCAACTCTAGGGATTAATAAAAGTATTTTACAAGGATTGTTTCTAGCCCCAGAAGTAGTAGCTAATAGTTTAAAGATTGCTATTTTAACATCTTGTGTTATGGAACAGTTAGGTTATGAAGTTGAACCTAAATATCAAGATGATAGAGCTGACATTGTTCAAAATATTATCTTTAAAGATGCCTCTATTTTAGAACGTTACGTCCAAGGTATTCAAAAACAATCTCCAATCGATGCTCATTCTATTCCAATTCCATGGGATATGCCTGGATATGATGATCAAGTTATTATGGCATCAGGATCTTTTACTCAAGGATCTAGTATTGAAATAAGTTGTGATGGACCAATACGTGCTCCATATATTGCTTACCAACAAGGCAGCTTAACTTATGCATCAGGAAAAATTACTTTACAATCAGCTATAGAAAATATTTTAAATAACTAGCATAAAATATAATTATATGATATTTTATATGTAAGGAGTTGAGTTTATGAGTTATAATTATAATATTGAGTCTATTTCTAGTGGAATTGCTGCTGGATTAATGACATTTCTTGAAATATTTTCTTTAATTGTCTTAGGTATCGCAGTTATTCAAATTGTTGGACAATGGAAAATATTTACTAAAGCCAATAAACCTGGATGGGCTGCTTTAATTCCAATTTATAATAAATACACATTATGTAAAATTACAGGGGTTAATCCATGGTGGATTTTAATTACATGTTGTGGTTGGGTTTTAAATGTAATTCCTATTATTGGATCACTTGCTTATATTGCTCTTATGGTTTACTTTGCTGTTTTACTAAATGTTAGTCTATCCCGCAGTTTTGGTAAAGAAGATGCTTTCGCTTTAGGTCTTATCTTTTTACAACCTGTATTTAATATGATACTTGGATTTGGAAAATGTGACTATCTTGGAGAAAAGCCAATGAATGACGTTGTTTTTAACAAAGTTGGAGAGACAATGAATTCTAATAAAACAACTACTTCTACAAATGGAAAATTTTGTACGTCTTGCGGAAGTAAAATAACTTCAGATACAAGATTTTGCCCTAATTGCGGTAAAGAAGTAAAATAAGGATATTAATTATGAATATTCTTTTTTTTTCTTCATATAGTTTACTGTAAGGAGGATACTTCGTATGATTAATAAACAAAATTTGTGGTTTTTAACATTATTTAGTTTGATTTTAGTTCTTAGCGTCTATTATATTACTATGCCAAATGACTTATTAGTTAATAATGCTAATGAAAAAGTAACTACAAAATCTAATAAAAAAACTGATACTACAATTGAACAAACTAATTCATTAGTAGCTATGAGGGTTTCTTTAGAAGAAGAAAGACAGGAGAAAATGACTAGTCTTCAAGAAAAATTAACTGATGAAAAAACAACAACAGAAGAAAAAAATGATGCTTATGAGCAATTGAAATATTTAAATCAATTGCAAGGGGAAGAAGAAAAACTAGAAAAACAAATAAAACAGCAACAAAAATTAGATAGTTTTGTTAAAATAGACGATAAGAATATTGAAGTAGTAGTAATCAAAGATAAACATGATAATACTATAGCAAACAATATCATGCGACTTGTACAATCTAATTATAAAGATAAGATGTACATTACTGTAACTTTTAAAAAAAGTTAGGCAGATAAACTGAAACAAATTCTTTCCTTCTCATACAATACTTTAGGTAACGTATAAAAGAAGGGAAGAATGATATGTCAAAAGGTATTTTAACAAGTAGAGAAAAAGAAGTCTTTGAACTTTTAATCCTTAATAAAACTACAAAACAAATTGCTAAACAATTAGGAATAAGTGAAAAAACAGTAAGAAATCATATTTCTAATACTATGCAAAAACTAGGTGTAAATGGTAGAGCGAGTGCAGTAGTAGAGTTATTAAAATTAAAAGAAATATCATTATAAGCGTACTATCTAAGTACGTTTTTTCATATGATTAACTAGGTGATTTCATGTTAAGAAAAAGAGCTATTAGAAAAATATTAATAACTACTTTAACAGCGTTTATTTTATTAGTAGTTTATACAATTCCAAATATGGGTGATAAAGAAAAAACTATTAAAACTAATTTAGAAATAGAATATATTACTGGTATAGGTACAAATCATATTTATTTATTAGATGATCACAACTATCTAGTAAGGACAAATATTTTACTAGATAAGAAAGATAAAGTAGATCAAATAAAATTATTATTAAAAAACTTAATTCAAAGTGATAATGCTAAATTCCCTGATGGATTAAAAGCAACTATTCCTGCTTATACTAAAGTTATTGATGTGATCTATGATGAGGGGTATGTTACTTTAAATTTTAGTAGAAAATTTTTAAATATTAAAGATGAACTAAAAGAAAGAATGATTGAGTCTATTGTTTATAGTATTATGGATTTAGATGGGATAAAAGGTGTAATTATAGAAGTAGAAGATGAAATTTTAAAAGACTATGGTAAAGTATTAGATAAAAGTATAGGAATAAATAAAAAATATGATATTAAGTCAAGAGAAAATATTAATAAAGTAGTTGTATACTATTTAGAAGAAATAGATAGTAGTAAATATTATGTTCCTGTTACTAAGTATTTAAATGATGATAGAGATAAAATTAAAATAATTGTAGATGAGTTAACTACTAGTTATATATATGAGCCAAATTTAATGAGTTTCTTAAGTAGTAATACAAAACTTTTAGATCATGAAGAAAAAGAAAATGTAATGTCACTTAACTTTAATCAAGCTATTTTTGATGGTAATGATAAAGTTATAGAAGAGGTTAAATATACATTAGCTTATTCAGTTTTTGATAATTATGATGTTAATCAATTATTAATTAAAGTAAATGGAAAAAATATAGATACAGTTGGAAGAAAAGATTTACCTGAGTAAATTTTTTTATTTTGTGCAAAAAATTTTTCTTGACAAAAGTCCTGGGGG
>CANQKU010000077.1 GCA_947624535.1 uncultured Bacilli bacterium | reverse complement strand
TCTCCTAAATCAGTAAGAGCTATTTCTATATCGGTCATATTATCTCTTAAGGACTCTTTTCTAATACCCTTATATGCTTTATATTCACTTGATTTCATTCCAGACCATTCTTTATACATCTCATTTGTTAATATTCCATATTCATAATCTTCTAAAATGCCTTCCTCTTTCCAAATATCAGTTAATTTATTTCTATCTAATATTCCCTTGTATCTAAAGTATCCGTTAAATAACTTTTTCCATCCTTTACGGATTTCATTTTTAGCTGTACGATATTTTCGTACAACTGACTTCCTTCATTTTCTAATTTTCTTTTTAAATCAGTCCAATATCTTTTTGGAATTTTGCTATCAGTTAAAACTGAAATCACATCAACAACGCTAAAATAATAATCACACTTTTCATCATCCCAAATACTTCTTATTTCCTTGTCTTCAAATAAATTTGAGATTGTTTCTAATTTGTTTTGTTTCATATAAACCCTCCTTGTAAAAGCATTATATAACAGGAACATTTGTTTGACAATACATTTTTTAAATTTTTATTATTTTTTTTAATCACATAAAAACAAACCTCTTTCTGGTCTGTTTATAAATTCTATTTAAAAAACATTTTAATAATAATTATTTTATCTCGTTTTCTATTATCCAATTAATATCTTCAATCGACTTATCCATATTAAATATACCATTGCCAACTGGATAATAAACAGGATAAACTTTATAAATATTCTCATTAATTTTTATTTCATGACATATTTTCCTATTTTTAGATACTGCAATTTTTTTATTCAAAACAATTGAACTAACCTGATTTCCAAATGTAATAATTACTTTTGGTCTTATGATATCAATTTCTTTAAATAGCAAGTCAAGATACTTTTTTAGCACCTCATCTGATAATGGTCTTGCATCTAGTTGAGTACACTTGCCTAAATTGGTAATAAATATCTTATGATTAGATACTTCTTCATAAACTACATCACAAAATTCATAATCCCAATCCTTAGGCCTCTTTTCTAAAATTTTATTAAATATATCTTCACTTACTAAATCTACTTGATAAAATAGTTTCCATATATTTTTCGTACCAAGCCAAGGAGACTTTCTACCAACCCATGATTTATCACTAGCAATATTTTTACCAGTAGGGTTCATGAAAACAAAACAAATATCAGGATTTTCTTCACATCCACCATTATATATAGAGTCTAATTCCTTAGCACCATATTTAACCTGCATTTTATCATAATCTTTTTTCAAATCTGCAATTTTCAAAACTTCACCCTCAATCACTATAAAAGCTATTCACATCAAATGCATTATACCATATTATTTTTAGCATTTACATAGAAAATAAAACATGGTATACTTTGTTTAAAGTTGAGAGGTATGATGTATATGGCAAGTTTTTTTGAGGTAATAATAAACACAATAAAATCAATAGTAAGGGAGTTTTTCCCATACTATATTCCGAAATTGTTGACATTTTCACGTGCAAATTATGGTGACAAATTTGATTGTGGCATAACTGATTTTTTATTTCTATTACTAATTGCATTCATCACATCAATTTGTTATTACCGTCATTTTAAAAATAAATACAAAGACAGTGACTATGATTTTTATAGCGATGATAAAAAATGTTTAAAATATGAAATTTCAGAATACATGCTTTTAATACCTGGATTAAAACTAGCTTGTAAGTTAAGTATTATTAATTTCATTTTATTGTTAGCTTACAGTAATTTACATTTTAAAATACTAAAGATAGCGCCATATTTAATCTACATTTTCATTTTAATAGTAATACTTTATATTATCAAAACTTATAAAACCCAAGTAGAGCAAAAAATTTCTTTTAAACATAGTAAAAGTTCTTCTAAAAAATATAGATATGATACTGGCTTTAATGAATTATTAGAAAACCGACTTAATACTATATTTTTTATACCAAATTTTCAAAACCTAATTGAAAAATTATCATTAAAAGAAGTTAATATCCCTAAAATCGATACAATTATAAGTGAAGATTTTAATACTAAAAACATAACAAAGCCTGATATCATAAAAACATTATCATTAGATTTAGATGGACAAAAACAATATTTTGATGAATTAAAACAAACTATGATACCAGAGCTTACAAAAATAATGAATGAATACTGTCTAAGTAAAATATCTAAAGATGAATTAATTAATCGTGGCTATAACAAGACATTTTTTAAAGAAGGAAGCAATTTAGATGAATTTATTGATGATTGTGTTCAAGTTATACAACTATATTTATCTATTGATGCTCTTGATTTTGGCGATTTTATCGCAAATTTTGGAAAAGATGGTAATTATTATGATGATAAAAAGGATATATTTGTAGACATTTATAATTATGCTGACCCTTGTGCTATAAATTTTCATTTCAAAGATTTTTGTGAAATGAAAAAAGTTCCTATACCAAAGTCTTTAATAGATAAAGATTGGTCCCAATTCGATACAACATTATGCAGCTATATTATACAAGAAGCTTATGAAATTCCTAAATTAAAGAAAAGTTTTGATGACTGTAAAAACCTATATTATTCTGTTTTAAATTCATTTAATAATTTTAAAGAACAATATTTTATGGAAAGTGGAATTATTAATACTGGCACTATGGGTGAACAAAGGGTAATAGATTTCTTTTCAATTTATGAGGATGAAGTAAAATGTTTCAGCAATATTAGAATGGAAGAAAAATTTTCTTTTGAAACAGATATGTTAGTTTTAACTGAAGGTGGAATTTATTCAATTGAAATTAAAAATTTTAGTGAAAGTGGAAGATATGGACTACATATTTCAAAAGACGGACAATGGCTAAAGGTTATAAATGGTAAAGAAACACCTTCTAAAGACGTAATGAAACAAGTTAATAATCATTTAATTTTAGGAGAAAGATTTATTAATAAAAAATTAAAAGAAAAAGGAATAACTGAGAAAATAGATTTAGAACCAATTATTGTTATAGCTAATGACAATATTCAAGTTAACAATGAAAGTGATGCTCAAATTGTACGTATTTCTAAATTACATACTATTTTAAAAAATGGGAAAAAACAATATAGTCAAAAATTATTAGATGCTGTTGCAGAAATAATTGATGAAAATAAAAAGCCTGCTTTAAAATATGACTGTATTGACTATATTAAAACATTTGAAAATATGGTAAAAATGTATCATATGAATCAAAAAGAAAAAGAAAAATTATGTGATAATTTAAAAGCAGCAACTAAAGAAATCATATCAGCTACGTCAACAAATAGAATTAAAAATTCATTTGATGAATACAATGAGTACATTAATTCATAAATTATTCTTATAACAAAATGAGAACTACCATCAAATAGTTCTCACTTTTTATATACTTTATTTTCCACTTTCACCATAATTAGATAAAACCCTAGCAGAAGGATCTGATACATTACAACCCTCCCACTCTTTATTAGGCATCCAAAAGTCAACAATCATATCACTCATATCTTTATAATAACTTTCAAAAATTTCCCTATACAATAACGACTCTTTGGTAAATGGGGTATGTTTTTTATACATTAATTTCTTCTTTTCAAACTCACTATCTGAATAGATACTTTCAGCATACTCTTTAATATCATCTACTAATGAATGTCCAACTGCATCAGAAAATGCAGCTTTTTCTCTCATTAATATATCTTCTGGTAAATAATCATTTGTAAATGCTTTTCTCAATAAATACTTTCCCTTGTTATATACATTCATCTTTTTAGCAGGATTAATTCCTAAGACATATCTAACAAAGCTCAAATCTGCAAAAGGTACTCTAGCTTCCATAGAGCATGATGATATGCATCTGTCAGCTCGCAACACGTCATACATATATAACTCTTTAATTCGTTTTTCACTCTCTTTTTGAAATTCCTCTTTATTTGGAGCAAAATCTGTATACTTATATCCAAATAATTCATCACTAACTTCCCCTGTCATAATAACCTTAATATCAGTATTATCTCTAATCCATTTAGAAAGTAAATACATTCCAATAGATGCTCTTATCGTTGTAATATCATATGTCTCTAAATTATAAATAACCTCTTTTAAAGCATCAATCACATCATCTTTCGTAATAATAACTTCTGTATGAATACTACCAATAAAATTTGCCACTTGTTTAGCATATTTTAAATCAATAGCATCCTTATCCATTCCTATAGCAAAAGTTCTAATAGGCTTTTTCAAATATTTACTTGCTATACTACATACCAAACTAGAATCTAGCCCACCACTTAACATAAATCCAATAGGTGTATCACTATCAAGTCTTTTAATTACACCATCTACTAATCTATCATGAATTTCTTTTGTAATAGTACCAATATCCCCATCAAAAAATTTATATTCTTTAGAAGCATCATAATAGCACGTAAATTTTCCATCCTTATAATAATAACCTGGTGGAAATGGTAATATATCTTTACAAAAATCTACTAAAGCCTTAGCTTCACTAGCAAAACATATTTTTCCACTAACCGTATAACCATAAAACATTGGTCTAATTCCTATTGGATCTCTAGCTGCTATAAAAAGATTTTTTTCTTTATCATAGATTACACAAGCAAATTCACTATCAAGCATTCTAAACATTTCTACCCCATATTTTTCATACATTGGTAAAATAATTTCACAATCAGAGCCACTTTTAAATTGATATCCTTCCTTAACTAGTTGTTCCTTAATCTTTCTAAATCCATATATTTCTCCGTTGCACACTGTAATAGCCTTACTTGTCTCAAATGGCTGCATTCCACTTTCTTCTATTCCCATAATGGCAAGTCTATTAAATCCAAATAAACCATCACATTCAATAATCCTTGTCATATCAGGACCACGGTATTTAATTTTTCCTAATCCCCTACTAAATTCTTCTTTACTTAGTTTTTTATCAGTTGATACTAAAAAACCACACATAAATATCACTCCTCTTCTAAATTAAATAAAAAGACTAGTCTCATACTCATATATACAATAAGTACATATGGGACGAAACTAGTCTTTCCGCGGTGCCACCCAATTTATTATAAATAATTTATAATCACTTTAATCGATTCTATCAAATCTAGTATTTTTAACGGTATACACCCGGCTTAATCTACTAAGAAAACTTTTCGGTAAGCAACTCCAGAGTGTTCTTTCAATTAGACTTTATTATTAGGCTTTCACCAATTCCTAACTCGCTAAAATAAAAACTAATTTACTTTTCTC
>CANQKU010000076.1 GCA_947624535.1 uncultured Bacilli bacterium | reverse complement strand
AAATTCAAAAAATCGCCATTATAGACGATTATCTTGTTTTGTAATTTTTAGTCACTATGTCTTGACAAAAATCATTTTACATTTTTTCTGGTACTTTTAATCCTAATATATCTAAAAGTAATAAATTAGTTTGATATACTATATTAGTTAAAAGTAGCCATGATGATGAAAGATTATTATTTTTTTCAGTTAAAACTTTGTTTTCTGCATAGAATTTATTATATTTATTTGTAAGGGTATATAAGTATTCTGCTATTTCATTTAATGATTTCGCTTCAAATGAAGAAAGTAATATTTTTGGTAATTGTAATAATGTTAAAATAATATCTTTGGTAGATGGTATTCCTACTTCATAGTAGTTATCTTTTGGTAGGTCTTTGGCCTTTTCTAATAAAGATTTCATTCTAACTGTAGAATATAATAAGTAAGGAGCAGTTTTCCCCTCTACTTCTGAAAATTTTGCAGGATTGAAGATATAGTCAGTCATTCGGTAAGGGATAAAGTCAGCATATTTTAAAGTAGCGATAGCTATTTTTTCTACGGTTTTATCAATATCAGCTTCTTCTACCATATCTTTATTTATACGTTTTCTTGCCTCTTCACTTACCATATCAATTAATGACTTTAATGACATAACCCCACCATCTCTAGTTTTAAATGGCTTGCCATCTTCTCCATTCATTGTACCAAATCCAATATATTCAAGTTTTACGGTATCTTTTACTAATCCAGCAAGTCGACTGGCACGAAATACTTGTTCAAAGTGAAGTTCTTGTCTAGCATCAGCACAGTACCAAATCTCATCAGGATCCCATTTTTTTCTTCTTTCTAAAATAGTTGCTAAGTCAGTTGTTTCATATGAGACAGTTTGATTAGATTTTACAAGTAATAATGGAGGCATAGGAGATGAATCGCTATCATTTTTAACTTCAATAATTTCAGCTCCATCACTTTGTTTAACAATATTTTTATCTCTACATATTTGTAATAATTCATCTAAGTATTCGGCGGCATCACTTTCCCCCTCCCACAAGTCATAATATACATTTAAAGCATCATACACTTTCTTTAAATCAGCTTTAGAAATTTCAATAACTTTTTCCCACAAATCATAATAACCTCTTTCATGATTTTGAATTTTTAAAGTAATTTCTCTAGCCTCATTAAGATAAGTTTCATCTTCTTTAGCTTTTAAACTAGCCTGTGGATAAATTAATTCTAAGTCTTGATTAGTAATTGGTAGGTCAATTTCATGATAATCTCCTTGATAAGCGGGATTGAAATATGACAAATTTGGATACCTTTTTTTAATTTCTAACAAAACTAATCCTAAGGGTCTTCCATAATCTCCTAAATGAGCATCACTTATAGCATCACAACCTAATAGTTTTACTAAACGTTTTAAAGCCTCACCTAAATTAGCGCTTCTTAAGTGACCAACATGCAATGTTTTAGCAACATTCGCACCACCATAATCTAAAATTATTTTTCTAGGATGCACTTTATCAATATTAAGTTTAATATCTTGTTTAATATCATTCATAAAAGACGTTAAAAATAAAGCAGATAAACTAATATTAATAAATCCTGGTCCAGCTATATTTATATTAGTTAGATTTTTATTTGTCTCTAATTTCTTAACAATATCTTTAGCTATTTCTACTGGACTTTTATGATAAATTTTAGCTAGACTCATACAATCATTAATTTGATAATCCCCTAACTCTTTTCTTTTAGAAACCTCTAAGGTAAAATTATCAATCTTATAGCCAGCTTCTTCAATTAAATTTTTAATATCTTGTTCTAAGGATTTAATTACACTCAAAATAAATCACCTCATATCTATTATATATTTAAACAAGTCATCCTCTAACATAAACACAATCTCTATTTTATCATCATTTGATGAAATACTTTTTACTTTTAAATCTAGATTAAATTCTTTTTGGAATTCTTTTAGATAATAAGAAGCAATTCCAGTTGAAAAATTATATTCCATATAAATTTCACTATTATCTCTTATAAGTATGCTATTTTTCTTATCATATAAGACATTAGTTACTTTATTATCAAGTATTTCTTCATAATAAATTTTATTATCTTTAATATCTAAAAAAACATTATAATTAGTTTTTTTATTTTTTGTGTTTATACTAATTCTTGCCTTTTTTTTCATGGTATCTCCTAAAAATATATTATAGATTATAACACATTAGTTTAATAACTGCAAACCTATTTAGATACTAACTTTTCTACTATAGGATCATCTTGTTTTAACATTTGATCAATTTCTAAATTGCTATACTTACCAGGTATAGAATCAACAACATAATGCTCCTTAACACTACATTTTTGATTAACTTTATCATAAGTCATTTCAATTCCTTTATACTCTAAATGATAAAATCCTGGAGAAGTTTTTTCATAATCTTCTAATGATAAGTAAATAGTATCTAATCTATAGTATTTATCTTCAATATCATTTTTAAAATATTTAGCCTCATAATCTGACATATACTCACTCTTTGGTATTTCAACTCTTTCATATATACAGTATTTAGTATCATTAGAATTTTTTATATTATCATAATTAATAGGTGTTTCATAAATATCAAAATTATCATAATACTCTTTAGCATGACTATTAAAATAATATCTTTTAAATCTAGTATCTTGATTTTGATAAATGATAGAAATAAGTGGATCATCTTCTATATCTTTATTATATTTATTTTTATACATTTTCCCCAAATATTTATCAATCATTTTATTAGTATTTTCATCTATTTCATAACTTCTAAATAAATCTAGCAATTCTTTAGTATCTTCTTCATTAAGATATTTTCCAATTTCTTCTTCAAAACTTGTTGTATCTCCTTTAAAATTACATTCAAAAACTATTTTAGGATCAATAATCTCCATTAAAGTACAAACTCTTTTTCTCTCATCAGAATAAGCATATTCTATTCCCTGATAATACTCATATGCTAATATTTCAGCACATGTTTCATTAATATATCTATACTCATTATTATCTTGTAATAAGTGAATAAACTCATGAGCTAAAATATCACGAAAATAAATCTCTTCTTTTTTATATTCTTCATCAATGTGTAAAATATTAGGTTGTTTTAATGTATAATATCCCCCTTGCTTTAAATTCCCCTCATAACTTTCATCAAAATATTCGATATCTATATCTTTTAATTTTTGATTTAATAAATAATTTCTACTATCATCTTTTACTTGTAAAATATCTTGAAATAAATCTTCACATATTAAACTATTTTTTATCTCTTCTGTTAGATAAGTACCATTTGATGAAGAAATACACCCAGCAATATCATCTACTTGTTTATAGTTTTCAAAATTTAGAAAATTATTAAAACTATATGGATCATTTCTTATAATTGATGCGGTTGTGATTGCTAAACTCATTGAAAAAATACCTAACAGTTTAGGATTACACTGCATTATATATCTTTTATTATTTAAAATATATTGTTTTAAATCATTCAAGAAGTTACTCATATTAAATGTCATAATACAACTAACCCCATTATTTTCAAAAAACTTTTGAAAGTCTTCTTTTTCCTCTTTTAAATATCTTTTATTATTAGAATTATCTAAATAAATTTCATAATTATCTTTAGAATATAAATATGTTAGTTCACTATTAAATATATTATTAATTAAAGTTTTAACTTCTATTTCATTTAATAAATAAGTATTAGAATTATTAGTACATATAACTTGATATTTAGAAGATTTCTCATCTAATTCTATATAATAATTATTTTTATCTTTCTTATCTCTAATAGTTCCAATTAACATAATAAGCACCTCATTTTTATCAATTATATCATGATTATTTAAAAATTATATACATATTTTAATTTTAAAAAAATCATACTAACTTTAGAAAGAGGCGATTTCATGAAATTTTTAAAAAATACAGGTAAAGTCTTACTTGTTATTGCCGTTATTTATTTAGCCTTTAGGGGATTTTTATTTGTTTATTTAAAGTCTACTAAGACTTTAGAAATAGGGACTGCTAATAATATTTTGTTATATGATAATAAAAAAGATTTATTTTTCCAAGGAAATGAAAGTAAAGAATGGGTAAGTTTAGATGATATATCTCCTTATGTAATTAACTCTACTATTTATACTGAAGATAAACATTTTTTTAAACATAATGGCTTTGATTATTTACGTATTGCTAAGGCTAGTATGATTAATTTATCTAGTGGAAAAACTAAGCAAGGGGCATCTACTATTACTCAACAGTATGCTAAAAACTTATTTTTAGATTTTGATAAGACTTGGAAAAGAAAATGGGATGAAATGTGGTATACTATTAGGATTGAACATGACTATAGTAAAGATGAAATTTTAGAGGGATATTTAAATACGATTAATTATGGACATGGTATGTATGGAATTTCTAATGCAGCTTCTTTCTATTTTAATAAAAGTGCTAAGGATTTAACTTTAGCTGAAGCTTCTATGATTACAGGAATACCAAAGTCACCTGCTAATTATTCTCCCTTAGTTGACTTTGATACAGCTAAAAAAAGACAAAAATTAGTTTTAAATGCTCTTGTTCAAAATAAAATTATTACTGAAGAAGAAAGTGAGGAAGCTTATCAAGAAGAGTTACATATTATTGGAGAGAAAAATGATAAGAATTTATCTACTATTATGTATTATCATGATGCAGTTATGGATGAGTTAGAAAGTATTAAAGAAATTCCTAGATCTTTAATTGATACTAAGGGTCTTAAGGTTTATACTACTCTAGATTTAAATGCTCAAACTATTTTAGAAAATTCAGTTAAAACCTCAATTCCAGATACTTCAAATGTTCAAACTTCCGCGGTGATGATGGACCCTCAAGATGGATCAATCCTAGCTTTAGTTGGAGGAAAAGATTACAATGAGTCATCATTTAATAGAGCAACTTCATCTAAAAGACAAGTAGGCTCTACGATGAAACCTTATCTTTATTATGCTGCTTTAGAAAATGGATTTACTTCATCTACTTCTTTTACTAGTGAAAAAACAACATTTAATTTTGCTAATAATCAAAGTTATACCCCTAAAAATAATAATGAAACTTATGGAAATAAACCTATTTCTATGGCAACTGCGATTGCTTATTCAGAAAATATTTATGCTGTTAAAACTCATTTATTTTTAGGAGAAGATGCTCTAATTAATATGGCTAAAAGAGTTGGTATTAAATCAAAATTAGAAAAAATACCTTCCCTA
>CANQKU010000075.1 GCA_947624535.1 uncultured Bacilli bacterium | reverse complement strand
CGCCCTTATTTTGGACGTTTCTCTTACATTTCGTTTTCACTTTCTGAAACTGGAATTTACTTTTTCATTTCACAAAAATGTGTAACATTTGACATATCACGCCAATATAACTTTTGTGCCATTTTTTAAACCTGACAATCTTACTATATTATTTTGATTGATTAATAATCCATCAGAATTATATAAATTTATAGCTTCTTGCTTTTGATAATTGCCATTAGATAAATCATAAATTGATTCTTGAATCAAATTGATTGCTTCTTTCATCGGTATACCAATAGGTAAAAGTAAATCAAATTCTTCGTCAAGTGTTATTACATAAATTGTAATTAGTATTTTATTCATATCGCATTGCCTTTCTATATTGTTGGAAATTTCAAATATTGAGAAATAGAATCTTGTACAATCACAACTGTATCATTAGATGGATTAGCTTGATTCATAAAAGAATTTCTCTCATACTCAAAGATGTCTTGGGAATCGAAATCAGGGCCTACCCAAATTCCATTTTGATTATCAATTAAATCTGAAAGTTCTCCATTTGTAATCTTCCTAAACAATGATTCAACATCAAATAGTATGAACTTAAAATTATTATTTTTTGCCATCATTATCAAATCATCTACATTATTTATATCTTTGCTTTCTTCTTTTAATTTTGTCATATGTGAATTTAAATTTGTATAACCTAAAACTATAATAGTAAAATTTTTAGTAGATGGAGTATCATTCATTTTCTTTATATTAGAAGTCAATATTGGAAATACTTTTTTAAAATTAGAATTATAATACATAATATTTTGTGGTGTTTTTATCATAACGTTATCTAAGGCATTTAAAATAATAATATTATTATTCGCACATAATGATAAAATTTTTATAAATTTAGGCATAAACTTATTTAAAATTTGACTTTGAGATGCTGACATTAGACATAGTTTAGAATTGAAATTAAAATATCCTATTTGTGCAGTCATAATATTTATTCCTAATGGAACTCTATCAATTGTTCGTATTTCATTTAATAAATATTTCAATTCTAGTTTTTTAGGAACAACTGGAATTGACTTAGCTTTTATTGGACAAATTTCATTCAACTTATCAATTACATAACCTAAATTTTTTCTCTCATCATATTCGTTAAATATCAATGAAGTTTGAAATTGCATACATTCTTCATCAATTAAAACAAGTCCACGTCCCGCATTTTTTGAAGGTAAAGGTGGGTTTGTAAAATATAATTGATAGTCAGAAGCGTCCATTAAATTTAACAATATTTTTTGAGGAAAACTATTTTCTGCTGAATAGCCTAATGAAGAAGTAGACGCACCTGATACAATGAAATTAATACCAAATTTAGAACAATTTCTAATAATTGTCAAAAACAATTCATCATAAACATCTTCAAAAGTTTCTCTAAAAACTTCCATACCATATATTATTACTATTATATTTTGAAAAACACTTTTTCCATTTTTAACATCTTGAGCAAAATCTCCACCATTATCTGAATAATATTTTCTTCTTTTTGATATTTCCGCATCTATCATATAAAATAGATATGATATTTTATTTTTATCATTTATACTTAATACATCACCAACATGAGGTGCTTTTGAAAATTTTTTTAATTTTTCAGAACCAAAATCCATTATATAAAAATTTACTTCTTCTGGACGATGATTAATTATCGATGAGTAAATAAGTGTAGTTAAAAGTGTACTTTTTCCCATCCCACTAGCACCAAGTATGAAAGTATTACCGCCTCTCGTAATTGGTATAGTTACAATTCCTTGACTTTGGTGTTCTGGATCATCATACTCACCTACTATTGGATTAATATCAAAAGGTTGTATATTCATTTTATATTTTTTAATTAAATCATTATAGTATAGTATAGTTGGCACATTATCCAACCATAATTGATGATAACTATAATTATTTTGATTAGCAACATTAACAATATAATGTAAAATGTTAGTTAATTCTTCACCATATTTTTTTGTTTGACTATCTTTGATTGGTGTATCTTTCTTAACAATATTTTTGTATATATCACCTATATCATTAATAAATGATATTGAATTATCTAATTTTGATATAACTTTTTGAGAAGGTATATATTGGACTCCAGAATAACCTGATTGCCCTTCTACAAAATATTGATCATAACCAACTAATAAATAAAATCTTCCAGCTTCTTTTAAAAACGCAGCATCTGGTCTTCTAATCATTTCAGTACTATCCTCTGTAGTTTGAACTTTGCAACAAACTTTGAATTTAGAATTTGACCAAATTTGATCATCTACTACACCACTAGGCTTTTGGGTTGCCAAAATTAAATGAATACCTAAAGAACGCCCTATACGCGCTGCACTAACAAGCTCGTCCATAAAATCAGGCTGTTGTGCCTTCAACTCAGCGAACTCATCACATATAATAAATAAGTGTGACATAGGTTCTGTTAGTGTTCCTTCTCTAACTAAGCTTTGATATTTATATATATCCATACTTCCTGTATTTAGTAATTCTTTTGCTTCATTAAATTTTCTTTGTCTTCTTTGTAACTCACTTTTTATTGAAACTAAAGTTCTATTCATTTCTGACTTATCTAGGTTAGTTATTGTTCCTACTAAATGAGGTAATTTAATACCTGTTTTTCTATTTTCAAAAGCACCTGCTAAGCCTCCACCCTTATAATCAATAAGCACAAATTGCACTTCATCTGGGCTGTAATTAATTGACAAGGATAATATATACGTAATAATAAATTCAGATTTACCACTTCCTGTCATTCCTGCAATCAATCCATGTGGTCCATGTTTTTTTTCATGTAAATCTAATGTTAAAAGATTACCATTATAATCAACACCTATTGGTGCTGCTAAACTACTTACTACAGCGGAAGTTTTCCAATGATTTATGATATTTAACTGTTCAAGATTTCCAACACCATACATTTCTAAAAAACCTAATTTATCAGGTAACAATCCTTTTGATTCATTATCAATCTTTATAGGAATATTAGATAATAAATCAATACATTTATTAAAATCAATTGTATTATCCATTAATCTAGGTTGAAATTTAAATGTATTGCCTTCTTCCATTTCTGATTTAAAATAAGAACATTCTTGATTATTATAAACTACAAAAGAATTACAACCTGTTGGAATATCTGACATCTTATCACTAAACATTAACATACTAAAGTTAGAAGATTGATTTGTGGATAAAATTTTATCTACTAGAGTTAATCCTTTATATTGTTCAATACAATCTGAAACAATTAAATAGTAATTAGAAGTAGCATTAGAATCTTTATCTACAGCTTGAATATTTTTATTAAATATTTTCATCAATTCACTAGAAATACTTTCAGCTTCATTAATAGTCTTGGCAAAAAATCTAATACTCCTATCATCACTCCAACAGTGATTTAAATTTCTTATCTTATTTAAAATAGAAAATTCAGATGTTAATACAACTAATTTTAAATCGCTATAATCATGCAAAGTGATTAGTTGTAATATAATTGCTTTTAATAAGGGTTCATATAGACCACTACTGTTAACTACTGCTAGTGAATTATTTTTTAAATCAATACTAAATGGTGCATTCTCTATATATTTAAAATCATCAATCAATTTATCTATTTGATCTAATAATTTGTCATTATCAACGATTAGTTCTGGTCTTTTGTAATCAAACTGAATATTTGATGATATTTTCCCAACACCAAATGTAATAGATAGGAAATAATCATTTCTAATGTTTCTAGAAAATAAATATGCCGTTCTTTTTTGAATAATTTCAAAGCATTCATTTAAAGATAAATTATTAAATTCTAATATTGCTTTTTGTTCAGTAACTATATTGTTCAATTGTTTTCTTTTTCGTTTTAAATAGCGTTTATAATTAATTATTCTAACTCGTTCCATGATAATATTTCTAAATTTACTAGCAAGCCATTCAACGATAGGCCACACAATTCCAGTAATTAGCATGACTATACACATTAAAGCAGTAGTAACAAACGACTCTTTTTCTATTTTACCAGCACGATAATTTTGGATTGCATAATATGCAGAAACTATAGAAGTAATACTCATCAAACCAGACGGAACTAATTGTCCAAAAATAGAACCACTATCGTTTTTTACCTTATCAGATGGACTTGTAATTGTTACATCATAATTTTCAATTTTTTTCCTAAACACTGGTGATTTTGAGAAATAATCACTTTGATCATAAAAATCCTTAACATTTTCTTCATTATTACTATTTGGAACTGCTAATTCTTTTTTTTCACTAATTAATTTCGTATCAATAAAATCGAAATTCCTTGGAGGATAAGTAATAATGATTTTATTATTAAGTAAAATTACTTTAAAGCCCATAACAAACAACACGTCAAAGCTATATAAATTAGCTTCATCGATTCTTTTTTTATTAACATATACTGGAATATTAGGTTCTAAGTTTTTGTATTCCCAAACGCCTTTATTATTTTTTAATTGAATCTGCTTGGCAGCTACATTTTGACTCAAAAATATACCATCATTATTGGAATTATTTCCAAAACTCAATACAGATTGATCATCAACAGAGAAAACGCTCCAATTAGTATCATTACCAGGAAGCACATATAAAATAATGTTTTCTTGCTTTAGATATTGTAAAGTATAAAAACAAAATTCTTTTAATTCTATTTGATTAACAAGTTGACCATTATAATTCACAATTACTTCATTATTTGAATTTATAATCCATTTATCTTGACTTGATGAAATATTTACTAAATTACGAACTTTATTCTCATCATCGTAATCATTAAGAACATAACTGCCTTCAACCTTACTTGGCAATCTATACGTGTATATATAATTTTTATGTAATAAATATAATAGCATACTAACACACCCCAAATATTCTATTATAGTCAGTATACCATTTATTATTGTTTTTTTAAAGTTTTCTTTTAAAAAAGTTTTAAAACTTTTTAATTTCAATATTAAGAAAAATTAGTTTTTATATTTTTTAACCAACATATTTATAATTTAATAAATTATTATTTTTAAAATAGACTAATAACATTTATGATCCTACCAAATTTTTCCAAAAAAAAGAAGTTAATTTATTATGGTTCTTAAACATTAAGGAGTGGTGAAAGAAATTTTACCACTTTTTAAAATACAAAAAAAAGACATTACAACACAAACCTGTTATAATGTAGTTAACATAAAAAAATAAACAAAATAAAGGGTGTTGTTAA
>CANQKU010000074.1 GCA_947624535.1 uncultured Bacilli bacterium | reverse complement strand
CATTTTTATATGCTGGTAAAGTTTCAGTTAGGGTTTTACCTTCACCAGTTTTCATCTCAGCTATATTACCATAATGAATTGCTAGAGCACCTAATATTTGGCAATAGAATGGTTTCATACCTACGGTCCTATATGCAGCTTCACGGCATACAGCAAATGCTTCTACTAAGATATCTTCTAAGGTTTCTCCATTTAATAGTCTTTCTTTAAAGACATTAGTGTATTCTTTTAATTCTTCATCACTTAATTTAGATATTTCAGGATCTAGAGCATCTATTTCATCAGCAATTTTTCTAAATCTTTTTAATTCTTTATATTCAGTATCAAATAATTTTTTAAATATATTTAACATATATATCATCTCCGTGATATAATTTTAACAAAAAATAAGAAAAATTACTAGTGTTTATACAAAAAAGAAACTAATTTTAGTTATTAGTTTCTATTATTCCGTAATTTCCATCTTTTCTTTTATATATTACTTTAATAGTATTATCCATATCTTTAAAAATAAAGAAATCATGACCTAGTAATTCTAATTGTAAAATAGCTTCTTCTTCATTCATTGGTTTCATTTCTAAAGTTTTTCTTTTTACTATTTTACTATCAGTTGGTTCTTCTTTAGTGGTTTCATAATCTAGATTAAATATTTTTTCAACTGATTTAGTTTGTTTTTTTAATTTAGTTTTATTTTTTCTTATTTGTCTTTCTAATTTATCAGTTACTAAATCAATGGCTGCATATAAATCATCGTGAATTTCTTCACTTCTTAAAATGTATTTATCATAAGGGATAGTTACTTCGATGGCATCCTTTTTACCTTTTAATTTGATTAGAACGTTAGCTGTAATATTATCATCTTTAAAATATTTATCAAGTTTAGCTAATTTTGTTTCGATGTAATCATTGATAGCATCTGTTACTTTTAATTTTTCTCCTCTAATGTTACATTTCATAATTTATCACGAACCTTTCTTTACAAGTTAATTGTAACATATAATTTGAAAAATGTCTTTAAAATAAACTAAACTTTCATAATTTAATTTGTTACGTGATACTAAAAAATTAGAGAAGTTAATTGTTTTCCTTCTCTAATTTTATATATGTATTTAATTTTATGTAGTTAATGTTGTCAATCATTTCATCAATTATGTCATCGATTATAATTTTATTTGGCATATTCTTAGCTCCTTTTTATAAGAATAACACTAAATAAAATTTGCTGCATTAGTTTCGACAAAAGATGTCAAAATTAGATGTTAGTCAAAATCTGCATAAACTTTTATGGTGCCTATAAAACCTTTGTTTTGATGACTGTTATTTAATTTGGCATAATCTACATATAAGCTTAATGCTACTTCAAGAGTTTCTTTAGGTTTAATTACGCCATCAAATATTATATATGTTACTTTATTTTTTTCATTGGTCCAGGTGTTATCTGTTAAAGTGGTTGCTGGAACATAGTTATCGCCAATAGTTGCTTGAAATTTGACAAATTGTGGTTCTAATCTATCAGTATCGAATTTTTTATAATCTGATATTTCTTCTATGACAATTCGATATTTTCTTGATTTGGTGTTAGTATTTTTAATGGTAAAAGTTGTATCTTCAACTGATTTGCTATAATTATATTTATTTTCGGCATCTGTTACAAATAATCCTTTAGTTGGATCTTCTTCACTTGGGCTAGGGGTATTATTTGGTTTATTACTAGGTGGGGTAATATCACTTGGTTTTCTTTCTGGTTCTTCTATATTTCCTGATGTATCAAAAATTATGTCTTGAGTGTCAGTTATATAACTAGAACCATCTGGATCTGTAACTTGAGATTTACCATTTTCAAAATTAACTACATTTTTGCCATCAGGAGTTTTGCCTACAGATTTTTGTTTGGAAGATGTGGGTTCACTAGTGATATTTTTATTGTTATTATATAATAGTTCATCACTATCTTCAACATATTTTTTTGTACCATCTTTTTCTTCTATTACGGCAGATCCGTTATCATAATAGGTTACTTTTCTACCATCTGGGCATTCAACGACACCTTTAGAATATCCATAATCATTAGGGATTATTTCATAAATGGTATTATCTTTAATAATTATATCGCCACTTTTTTTTACGTAGGTTTTATTACCTTCTTTATCGGTTATGACTGCAGATCCATTTTCGTAATAAGTTATAGTATTACCATCAGATAATTTTTTTTCTTCTAATGGTTTAAAGGAATTATTTTTATCATAAGTAATGTTATTATCTTCAATAGTCGAAGAAGCATTTTTATTAACGAGTAATTTTTGATTTCCATCTGTTACTTCAGTAGTTTTATCTGTAAAACGAGTAGCAGATACATTACCTTGTTTTTTTGTGGTGGTAGATGGAGCAACACCACTTGGAGCTAGGTTATTTAAAGTAGTTCCATTATTGGTTTTTATATTATTACTGTCTCTTACAAAATAGACTAAATCATTATGTTCTACTTTAGCAGTTCCATCAGAATAGTAAGTTATGATTGTTCCATCTTGAAGGGTAGTTGTGGTAGATGTTACTAGTTTTTTCTTAGCTTTTTCATTTATTTTTCCATCTCTGTCTACACCATAATTTTTGCCATCATCTATAGATGAGACACGATATATTTTACCATCTGATGTTACGATAATAGTACTTTTGTCTGAATAATAATATATAACATCACCATTAGAGGACATAAAGGTCTCTGTTAATATTACAATTCCTAACTTTCTAGATACTTCTCCTAAAAGGTCTTCTGATACGGTATCATCATCAATATTGGGATTGTTATTACTATTTATCGTTTCATCTCCCTCTAAAAAACTGATATCAAATTCATTTGAAGATTGAAATAAAGAGAAAGCAAGTCCAGTACCTATTAGGATGGAACATATTCCTAGTAGGAATATGGTTAGAAGAAGAAATCTTTTGTGGCGTCGAAAAAAGAGTAGAAATGTTTTTTTTGTTCTTTCTTCTTCTATTACTATTTTATCTTCTTTTTTTTCTCTTACATTAAAGATATTTGTTTTCATAATTTATCATCTACTTTTTTTGAACTTTTATATTTTTATATTTTTTCCTTTTTAATCCTTTGGCTAATTTTACTATATCATAAGATATTACTGCTAAGCAAGGTATTAATATTACAATAATCCAACCACCATCAGTTGCTAAGAATTGTTGTAGATAACCTAATTTTGGTATTTTTAATATTACTTTACCATAGATATTGTTAGCATCTACTAGGGCTGAATCGGCTACATTATTGTTATCTCCTTTAGTTTGGAAAGTATATTTTTTTTGTTCAGCATCGTAATTCTTTTTTATAATTCTATGAGTTATTCTCGTTCCTTGAAAACGTGGATCAGATGATGCAAATGTTATGACATCTCCTTCTTGTAGATTTTCAGCATCTGTTTTTTTAGTTAAAACAACATCATAGACTTGAATTTCTGGTAACATACTTCCCGTTAAGACAACGTATGCATTATATGTTGGTGGACTGAAATCACCTTTAGATTCTCTTATTTTAATATCCGCTACATAGATTAATAAGGTTATACCTATTAATAATAGTAAGATAAAAATTGCATATGATATAACACCTAAAATAATTTTTATTAGGGGTTCTTTTTTCTTTACTATTTTTACATCAAAATGTTGGATATTATCAAAATTTAGATTGTCTGTAGGATTAGTTGTACTTTTAGTGTCTTCAACTAAATTTAGAGAATTATCAAAGAACGGATTATTAAATGAATCAATATTTGGCAATTTTTCTTCAAAGAAGGGGCTTTCTTCTTTAAATTCAGATTCTGTTGATTCTTCAGGTTTAGAATCTGTTTCTTCTTGTTGTTCTGTATCTTCATGTGAAGGTTCTTCTTTTGGTTCGTCTTCTTTGGAAGACTCTAGTGGTTGAGGTGGAGTTTCAGTTGGTGAATCTTCTTCTTTAAAGATATCATCTTTTATGTTAAAGAAAGGATTAGATGATTCTTGATTAATGTTATCTAATACTTCTTTATCTTTATTTTCGTCTTCTTGATAAGAGGTATTTGTTGATGAGGTAGAAGATGGTGTTACTGAATCAGTTGGGGATGTGGTAATGCTTTTGAATATATCGGTTGAGGTTAGAGATAAAGATTCATCAACATTATCGGAAGTGTTAGTATCTAATTTTTTTGAATCTGTTTTATTTAATAAATCTTCTAGGGTTAGTTCATCTTTTTTTTCGTTTGCTATGGATGAAAATGTTTTTTTTGCTTTATTTTCATTTGATTTTTCAAGCATATCTGAAAATGTTTTTTTATTGTCATTATTCATCTGGGCCACCTCTTTATTCTATTTTTTGATTTGCATCTACCTTTATAGTACCTGTTAGGGATTTTAGCATGTCTTCATTTTGGATTTTTCCATTTTCTTGCAACCAAATTATCAGGGTATAAGTGGTTGCAGTTTCATGTTCTAATGATAAGTTATCTATTAAATTTAATTTTCCTGTGCCAGTTATGTTTCCTTCTGTTACTTCTTCATTTGCTTCATTATATATTTTATATTTTAAATATTTATCAGAAAATTCATTCTTATTAATATCTAAATATATAGTTATTAAGCTATCTAAAGTTCCAGTATTGGTTACCTTAAAATTATTTTTATAAACATCTTTAGTGGTGGTATAATCAATATTCTTAGTTGGTCTTAAGTCGTGACATTTTATGATATCTCCTGATAAATATTCAATTGATAATGTACCTGTATATACTGCACTAGTTCCTTCTTTTTGGCTATGTAAAAAAGTATAAATAGCAAAAGTGGTACCTATTATTACGATAATTAAGGTTAGAGATAAAATTATATAATAAAATATATCTTTTTTATGTACAGTTCTATTCAAAGGATTCACCACCTTATTATAATATTATCAAAAAATGATAAAAAAAGCAATCTAAAATTGGTTTAAAGATTGCTTTTTATAAATTTATTGTTTACCAGTAATTTTATTATCAGAATAATCACTAGTATCTGATTCTGTAGGTACTTCAATTGATAAAGTTCCTGCAAAGGATAATCCTTGTTCTTTTTGAGCTGAATTTGTTTCTTCTAACCATATTACTAATTGGTATGTATTTGGTTCTTTATTGTTTATTTTGTAACTTTTACATCTAGATATTTCATCAGCTTTTTTATCTTGATAATCATCTTTATAACCAAATATGCATGCTAGAGGATATGTTGTTCCTTTAAATACACCATCAGATCCTACTATATCTAC
>CANQKU010000073.1 GCA_947624535.1 uncultured Bacilli bacterium | reverse complement strand
CATAGTCATAAGTATATGTGTATCCATTAATTAGTATTTTACTATATTCTAATGTTTCTGTTACTTCATGTGTTGGTTCAAGTTTTTCCCATAATCCAAGGTTTATGTTTTCTACTGTAAAGTTACTTTCATTGTAATAACCTGTTAGTCCTAATTCTTCAAGATTATAATTTGGGTTATCCCATCTTGCATTAACTATTTCATTTGGATCCATTCCTTTAGTTGCATTTTGTTTTGTTACTGCTTCTCCTGGAAGATTTCCTTGTGTTCCTGTTAATTTTGAATCTTCTAATTCATCTTGACTTAATGTTGCTTCTTGTGCTTTTGAATTTGCTACAACACTCTTTACAGTATTTCCATTGCTATCTGTAACGTTAGCTGTTCCACCTAAAGCAAATGGGTCTACACAAACGTATGTGATATTGTCATATGCAAATTCTATATAAGCATTTTCTAAGTCCCAATAATTAATGTCTGTATTATCTTGTTTTTTATCTATATGCCAATATCCTGTTCCATCTGTTATTGTAGAATTAATTACTACACCATTTTCATCTTTTAAGTAAACTCTTATTCCTGGGTCTACTACTTTATCTGTATAAGTAAATCTTAATGAATCATATTGTGATCCTTGTTTATTTGTATCAATTCCATCTAACCATACATGTCCTTCTATCTTAGCTAGAATTTTATCATTTTCTACAAAGTCGTATACTATATTGTTTTCTGTAGTAATTTCAACTTCTCCATAATCTACCCAAGTTGGGTGTGCTAGGTCTTTTCCATATCCTTCTTGTTTTGTTATATCATAACCTTTAGCAGCTTTTGTTTCATATATATGATATGTTCCATTTATAATACCTTTTATGTTTATTCTTCCGTTTTTATCTGTAACAAATGTTCCTGATTGGCTTTCATCTACTAAATATGCATCATGGTGTAATTTAGAATAATCATAGTTTCCATTTGTTAAATCTGCTTGTTTAATCCACATATTTTGAATATTATATTTTTGAGCTTTAACTAATTGTACTTTAAATTCTGCACCTTCAAGTTTTACTTCATTGTGTCTAGAATCTACTTTATTAATTCTTAAATCTCCAGATGTTCTAGCATTTTTTACAGTTATTATATAATAATTTACTGTACCATTTCCAGAAGACCATTTATCTAATACTTTAACATCAGTTATTGCATAATATGTTTTTCCATTTTCATCTGTAAATGTTCCCATCTTTTGATTAAAGTATGATTGATTTGAACTTACTCCTGACATTTCTAATGGGTCAATATAATATTCATTATCACCTTTAATTTCTATTAAAGTATAAGTATATTTATTTTCATCAGGGTTGCTATAATTTCCACCTGCTAATAAATTTGTGATTTTTACAACTCCATCTTCTCCTGTTACATATTCTTTTGCTTCATCTATTTTATCAGTCCACTCTATTCTTGTTTTACCAGAAGCATTTGTCTCTGATACTATATCTTTTACATATTTATTATATGTATTAGAATATACTTTAAATGTTACTCCACTTAAAGGTTCTTCAACTGTAACCTCTTTTCCATTTTCATCTATATAGCTATAATTTCCAAGCTTTCTAAGTTCTATATCTCCCTTTTTTACTTCGATATCTAATGTACAATCTGCCTCTAGTATTTCATGTTGAGGTACTTTTCTTTCAGTTACATGAAGAACTGGTTGAATTATTCCTTCCCACCATGAATCATATTTTGTAACATAATATGTGTGATCCATATACACGTGGAAATAAATCTTATCAACTTCTCTACCAGAGTTGTTAATTATATAAAAATCTTGATTTTCTGTTATATTATAGTAATTTTTTTGTATTGTGCTATCATAATTATTTAATGTTATTTCTCTATCGTTTTGTATTATTTGTAAGTCTTTACTTTCTATAACATTTCCATCTATATCTGTTACAGTTATCTCTGTTATTCTGCCATTATATGAAGCCTTAAAAGGTCCCATTTTATAGTTTTCTGTTGATAATGAACCTGTTACTTTTATTGTTGCTCCAACATCATTTGCTATAAAGCTTTCTACTTCTCTTCCTGTTTGAGTACTTGAAATTGAATGATATTCTCCTCTTATAATATTTTTTGGAACTCCTGGCCAATATTTTCCATTTCCTGAATATATTTCATTCCATATCCAATATTGAGTTCCTCTAGTTCTATTTCCCCAGCTGTCATTCCCAGAAGTATATAATGCATATGCTAGTCTTCTTCTAGCTTTTATGCTTGCATCATTTCTATTTACGTCTTTTAAGTGTGTATCTACTTGGTTACTTCCACTATATAGTCTATACCATGACGCAACTCTTGAATTATAAACTAAGTGTCTACCTATACAGAAGTGACCTGGTGAAGCTAATGGAACATATGTTGCATCTGATTTGGAAATATTTAATCCAAATATAATAAGTATAGATATTATTGTAATTATTATTGCTTTAAATTTTATTTTATTCATTTTCCATCCTCCTTCACTTAAATTCTTCCATTGCTTTTTGGTGTTTTTATATTTTTTATATTAATTAAATATGCTGCTGTTAATAATAATCCAAGTATTGCAACTACAAAAGATATATAACCTACTGCTGCTCCTGTCTTTACACTAATTATAGTATTTGCTGATCCTATATCATCTTCTCTCTTTTGTTTATTTCCAGATATAGAATCATTGTCTACTAATCCTAAAGCATTATAATCTTCCGCTATTTCTGCTAAGTTATTAACTAATCCTGTATTTGATTCTGTCATTGTTTTTGTAAGTATTAATGTTAAAATTTTTGTATCTCCTGGCTCTATCTTTGTATTTGCTAAACTTGCTGAATATAGATTTCCTTCTGATTGATACCAACCTTTGTTTAAACTAGAATCAAATCTTAAATCTGCTGGTTTATAGTCAACTATTGATTTAACATAACCTGCAACTTCTCCTTGGTTAGTTACACTTATCTTATATTCTATTACTACTGTACTTCCTTCTAAATTTTTTGAATGTATTTCTATTTTTGCTAAATCTGCTCCATTATATTCTTTTACCTCAGTTCCAGCTTTATTTGTAACTGTTACTTTATTAATTGTTTTTGTTAAGCTTAAATCATAGTTTACAGCATCTATTAATCCTAAGTCTATATTTGTTTTGTTTGTTGTTAAATTTATTGTGTCTGTTATTGTCGCTGTTTTTTCTGTTCCATCTATTATTATTTTTGATAACATTGCATCTGAATTTTTAGTTTCAGTTGTTCCTTCTAATTGATATGTTGTTGGTATATATTTTTCTGTATCATAATTAAATGCTATTATATATTTACCTTCTACAACTCCACTAAATGTATATGCACCTGTCTCATCAGTTATTGTTTCTGCTACTTTTATAGCATTAGTTGCATCTATTAGTTCTACTAAAATATCTTTTATCTTAGATTCTTGATTATCTTTTATTCCATCTTTGTTTTCATCTTTCCATACAGTTCCAAATATAGAATGTGTTACTTTTGAAGCATTTTCTGATCCTTCATTTTCTTGTGGATTTTGTTCTGGGTTTTGACTTTCTCCTGAAGTATTTCCATTATTTCCGTTGTTTTCATTATTTTCTTCATCTTCTTTTTCAACACTTCCTGGAGTTCTACCAGTATATGAATCATCTACTTCTGCACGTTTATCATCATTTCCAGTATTAGGATCTGTATCTGATCCTGGTTCTGAACCATTTTCTGAACCTGTATTTATACTATTTATTCTTAGAATATGGCTTACTTCATCTGATGTTGCTAGTATTTGATCATTTATTATAACTTCTGCACTGTTTTTCATTTCAGTATCTTGTTTTATCATATCTAAAGCATTATCTTTAACTTTTGCTCTTATTTCTACTTTTCTACTTTGTGATTGTTGTAATTCCAAGCTTAGGCTTATTTTATCATTTCCTTCACCATAGTCTATATTATAGCCTTCTTCAGATATAATATTATCATCTACTAATATGTCATTTATTTCCATTAATTCTGAAATACTATCTACAAGTTCTAAATATGCTATTTCTGATCCATTTGTTAAATTATTAATATCTATTGTATAATAAATTTCTTGTCCAGGTCTTACTTCCTCTCCAGAATTTGTAGCTGATAAATTTAAGTTTATATCAAATGTCTTTATATCTTTAGATATTTTATTTGATCTAACTCTTGTGTTTCCTTGTGTTACTACTCCATAAAATTCTGCTGTTCCTGCTTTCGTTGTTTCTGCATATACAATAATCTCCTTTGACTCATTAGCATCTAAATTAATTGTTATTTCATTTTCTTCAATTTCAGTATAATCTCCATTTTCTTCATATTGTAAACCAATAATATTTACTAAATCATTTGTATTAAAATTAACCTTTAAATTATCAATTTCGCTTGAAGATGTATTTTCCACTCTTAAAGAATATATATAAATATTATTTATTCTTAACGAATCTTGATCTGAGTCAAATGTTGCTGCTTCTAAAGTAGTTTTTATATTGCTTGATGTTACTTGATTTGATACAGATACATTTTCTTGTTTATCATTATAATTTATTTGTATTTGATTTTCTAATGTTCCGCTAGAAGTTGCTCTTGCATATAAGTCTACTTTTATTGTTTCTCCTATTGCTATTTTTTCTATTGTTTTATTCATGGTTTTTTCATTTAGCTCTACAAATTTATTTAAGTCTCCTGCACCTTCTTCATCTTCTCCTACTTCTTCTGGTACTTTTTCATAATTTAATACTGTTCCATTATCATTGATAGTTTCTGATACTTGTACTCCTGTTGCTTCTTTAGTTCCATTGTTTGTTAATGTTACTTCATATTTTATTATTTCCCCAGATGTAACTTGTTCTCCTGTTTCTACCGAATTTCCACCTACTGATGTTTTTACATTCATTGCTATGTCAGGTCCATTTCCTGTTGTTATATTTATTTGAGTTGATTCTTCTGATTTTTGTTCAGTATTTTTTTCATCTAAATAATTTACTTTATAATTTTCTCTTGCATTTAAGTTATTTCTTGAAAATTCTGGGACATTTATTTTATAATTTGCATTTAGTCTTTCTCCACTTGCCATATCATCTTTTACTATTAAATAGCTCTTTGCTGTTTCTAGGTCTAATTCTTTATTCCAATTGTTTGCTTTATATTCTAAATCGTCTGTTGCATCTTCTCTATCACTATAGTATACTTCTGCTCCTTCTACTTCTATTCCTTCTGCTATCTCTATTCCCAT
>CANQKU010000072.1 GCA_947624535.1 uncultured Bacilli bacterium | reverse complement strand
GAAAGAATTATTAATGAACCAACTGCTGCAGCTTTAGCATATGGACTTGAAAAAGATGAAGGACAAACTATTTTAGTTTATGACTTAGGTGGAGGAACTTTTGACGTTTCTATTCTAGAACTTGGTGATGGTGTCTTTGAAGTTAAATCTACTAATGGTAATAATAAACTAGGTGGAGATGACTTTGATAAAAAAATCATTGACTATTTAGTAAAAGAATTTAAATCAGAAAACGGTATTGACTTAAGTAAAGATAAAATGGCTATGCAACGTCTAAAAGAAGCTGCTGAAAAAGCTAAAAAAGATTTATCAGGTGTTTTATCTACTCAAATTTCAGCACCATTTATTGCTAAGGGTGATGATGGAGAACCACTTCACTTAGATATGACCTTAACAAGAGCTAAATTTGAAGATTTAATTCGTGACTTAGTAGAGTCTACCTTAGATCCTGTTAAAAAAGCTTTAAAAGATGCTAAGATGAAAAAAGAAGATATCGATAAAGTAATTTTTGTAGGAGGATCTACTCGTATTCCTATGGTATATGACTTAATTTCAAAAGAATTAGGTAAGACTCCATCTCGTGAAGTTAATCCAGATGAAGTTGTTGCTATGGGAGCTGCTATTCAAGGTGGAGTTTTAACTGGAGACGTTAATGATATCGTTCTTTTAGATGTTACACCACTTTCACTTGGTATTGAAACATTAGGTGGAGTCATGACAACTTTAATCCCAAGAAATACCACAATTCCTACTTCAAAAAGCGAAGTATTCTCAACTGCTGCTGATAATCAACCTGCAGTTGATGTTCATGTATTACAAGGTGAACGTCCAATGGCTGCTGATAATAAAACTTTAGGAAGATTTCAATTAACTAATATTCCACCAGCACCACGTGGTGTACCTCAAATCGAAGTTAAATTTGATATTGATGCCAATGGTATTGTTAATGTTACTGCCAAAGACTTAGGTACAAATAAAGAACAATCTATTACTATTACTTCAAATACAACTTTAACTGATGAAGAAGTAGAAAAGATGATGAAAGAAGCAGAAGCTAATAAAGAAAAAGATGAAAAGAAAAAAGAAGAAGCTGAAGTTAAAAATGAAGCTGAACAAATGGTATTCCAATCTGAAAAAGCAATTAAAGACTTAGGCGATAAAATAGATAAAAAAGAAAAAGAAGAAGTAGAAGACTTAATTAAAGACGTTAAAGATGCTTTAAGTAAAGATGATGTTGAAGATATCAAGAAGAAAAAAGATAAATTAAGTGAAAAAGCTATGGCTTTAGCTGCTAAAGTATATGAACAAGCTAACAAAGAAAGACAAGATGCAAGTGAACAAAGTGATAATAACGATAAAAAAGATGATGAAGTAGCAGACGCTGACTATGAAGAAAAATAAGATAGAGTTCTAGGTAACTAGGACTCTTCCCTAGTATGAAAGGATTTAATATGAAAATATATAATAGTAGAGCAGAAGTAGAAGAAAAGTATAAGTGGGATCTATCAGAATATTATAAAGATGAAGCTGACTTTCAAAAACATTTTGATGAAGCTAAATGTCAAATTAAAAGCCTAGAGGCATATGAGGGATGCACCAAAGATAAGAAAAAATTATTTGAATATTTAACTTTATTTAACAAAACTTATGCCTTAGTAGAAGATTTATATGTTTATGCATATGTTTTAAATGATCAATTACTTGGTGTAGGTGAAAATATAGAAAGAATTAATAAAGTTTCCTTATTGGATACTAAGTTTATGAATGCAACTAACTTTTTTGCTCCTGAAATACTTAAACTAACAAAAGATGAATATCAAAGCCTATTCAAAGATTATGATGAGTTAAATAATTATAAAGCTTATCTTGATAAAATCTATCGTGAAAAAGATTATGTATTAGAAAAAACACAAGAAGATTTAATTGTAGAGTTAGTAAATGCATTAAATAATTTTCAAAATATGTCTGAAGTAATGATCCAACAAGAACATGACTATGGAACAATCAATATCGATGGAAAGTCACAAATTATTACTACTAATAATTCCAGTATGTTTTTAAAAAATCAAGACTCTGCTATTAGAAGAGAAGTTTATCAAAAACTATATCAAAAATTAGATCAATATGGAGAAAGTTCAGCTAGTTTTTTAGATGGATATGTAAAAACTAATCAAACTACAGCTAAGCTTCATCATTATAAAGATGCTTGGGATAAAAAACTATTTGACCTAAATTTAAATAATAAAGTATTTACTACCTTAGTAAAAACAGCTGAAGAAAACGTAGATAAACTTCAAAAATATTATAATTTAAAAAGTAAAATTCAATCTATTAGAATAACTTCTGCTGACTTATTATTACCAATAGTTAAAAATGATAAAAAATATAGTATTGAAGAAGCCCAACAACTTGTTAGAAATTCTTTAATACCATTAGGTGATGAGTATTTAGAAAAATATGATAAAATTATTAAAAATAGATATATAGATTATTGTCAATATAAGGGTAAATGTAATGGTGGATATAATATTTCTTCAAATGATAAGAACTCTTTAATATTAATGAATTATAAAGAAGATTTGGTATCTGTCTCTACCATTGCTCATGAATGTGGTCATCATGTTCATACCCAATTTGTTCATGAAAATAATCCATTACAATATAGTGGAATTTATACCTTAGTATCTGAAGTTACTTCTTTAACTAATGAGTGTTTATTATCTCATTACTTAGTAAAAAATGCTAAGAGTAAAAATGAAAAACTAGCTGCTCTTGAAAATTTATGTAATGTCTTTTGTTCTAATTTCTATGGTGCTATAAGAGAGGGAAAAATGGAACAAGATATGTATGAAGAAATTTCTAAGGGAAATACAATTACTAAAGATTTTATGGATAACTTAACTTTAACTTCATTAAAAAAATACTATGGTAATTCAATTGAGGTAAGTAACTTAGCTAAAAGTAGTTGGATTTTGAGAAGTCATTATTATATGAACTTTTATCTATATAGTTATTCAATATGTATTAGTATTGCTATGGCAGTAGCTACTAAAATAATAAATGGTGATAAAGACCAATTAAATAAATATTATCAATTTTTAAAACTCGGTACTGATATTTGGCCAGTTGATGCTTTTAAAGTTTTAGGAATTAATTTAGAAGATAAGAAAGTTTATGAAGATGCTATTATCTCTTTTAATTCATTAGTTGAAAGATTAGAAAAAATCTATTTTAGCAAGGAGGTGTAGTTATGGCAGATAAGCGTGACTATTATGAGGTATTAGGTGTTTCCAAAAACGCAACAACTGCTGAGATTAAATCAGCATTTAGAAAAAAAGCTAAGGAATATCACCCAGATTTAAATAAAGATAATCCAGATGCAGCTGAAAAATTTAAAGAAGCCCAAGAAGCTTATGAAGTTCTTTCAGATGATAATAAAAGAAAAATGTATGATCAATATGGACATGCAGGAGTTAATAATTCATCATCAGGTTTTGGAGGATTTGGTGGCTTTGGTGGAGCTGGATTTGATGCTAGTGACTTTGACTTTGGAGATATTTTTGATAATATTTTCGGAGGAGGTTTTGGAGGTTTCTCATCTAGTAAAAGTTCTAAACCTAGAGCCACTAGAGGTTCTGACTTATTAATGAGGATTGATCTTAGTTTTGATGAAGCTGTCTATGGGTGTGAAAAAGATATCAATTTAGACGTAGTAGAAGAATGTGATGAATGTCATGGAGAAGGTGGCTTTGATGCTAAAACTTGTGAACGTTGTCATGGAAGTGGAACTATTACTAGTGAGCAACATACAATTTTAGGTTCATTTGTTTCTAAAACAACTTGTCCATCTTGCCATGGTGAAGGAAAAACTTACCAAAGAAAATGTAGTAGTTGTCATGGTAAGGGTAGAGTAAAGAAAAATAAAACTATTACTGTTAATATTCCATCAGGTATGGATACTGGTAATAGACTAAGAGTTTCTAATAAAGGTAATCCTGGTAGTAATGGAGGTCCAAATGGAGACTTATATCTAGAGTTTTATGTTAAAGAACATGAATACTTTACTAGAGATCATGATGATATTTACTTAGAAGTACCTATTACTATAACAGAAGCTATTTTAGGTTGTAAAAAAACTATTCCAACACTTTATGGTAATGTTAAATTAACTATTCCAGCTGGTGTTGACTCTTTAGATAAGCAAAGAATTAGAGGTAAGGGAATTGACAATAAGTCAACAGGTAATAAGGGTAATATGTATGTTATTATGAAAGTAATAACACCAAAAAAATTATCTAAAGAACAAAAAAAGATAATTGAAGCTTTAAGTAAAACTAACCTAGATGATAGTGAACTTACTAAGTTTGATAAATTTACTAAAGAAAATGAAAAATAAATCGATTTATATAAATCGTTTTTTCTTGCTATTTTGTTTTGGATTGGTATAATAAGATTAGTTATAGAGAGGTTTAATATGAAGAAAAAAATAATAATTATTAGTAGTATTTTAGTATTTATCTTAATAGCGAGTTTTTCTACTTATAAAATAGTTAACTATTACCGTATAAAACATGCTAAAATTGAAGTTAAATTAGTTGATAATTTAACAGTAGAAGTCTATGAAAAAAGAAAAATATCTGACTTTATTCAAAAAATTAATGGAAAAATAATTAATAATAAAATTATTGATACGTCTACTATTGGTAAAAAAGAAATATCATTTAAGTATATTAATGATGATGGTATTAAAGTTCCATATAATTATAGTATTAAAGTAGAAGATACTACAGATCCAGTTATTTGGCTAAGTAATAAATATCAATTAAAAGTAAATAGTGATATTGATCTAGAAAGTAGTATTTTATGTGGAGATAACTATGATGATAAGCCAAACTGTAGAATTGAAGGAGACTATGATCTAGATAAGGAGGGTGTTTATTCCTTAGTATATAAAGCTACTGACAAAAGTGGTAATGAAAAAGTTCAACCGTTTGATTTAACAGTTTATACACCAACTAAGTCAAGTCAAAATGTATATGAAGAAGAAGTTACAGAGTTTAGTAATATCTTAAAAAACTATAAAACTTCTCATACTGAAATTGGTATAGATATCTCTAAATGGCAAGAAGAAGTTGACTTTGAAAAAATAAAACAGGCTGGTGTTGAATTTGTCATGATTAGAGTAGGAACTAAAGATACAACTACTGATAAATATGTTCTTGATCCATATTTTAAAAGAAATATTGAAAGTGCCCTTGAGCAAGGTTTAAAAGTAGGTGTTTATTTTTATTCATATGCTGATACTAAAAAAGAAGCTATAAAAGATGCCAAATGGGTAGTTAAACAAATAAAAAAATA
>CANQKU010000071.1 GCA_947624535.1 uncultured Bacilli bacterium | reverse complement strand
TTGGCCTTCTTTGTTTTGTCTCATCTTCTAATACTTCAATATTTTGTTGCATGTTAAAGCCTCCCATTTTATTTCTTCATATAGGAGTATTATACAAAAAAAATCCATGATTTTCAACTCTAAAGCAATATACTAATGTAAAGGTGTTTATTGCCAATATAGTTTTTAGTGTGTTATACTGAATTTAGGTGGTAAGATGAAAAAGGTAGTAAATGTAGTTATTGTTGGAGCTGGACCTGCTGGACTTACTTTTGCTTATGAATTATTAAAGAAATCTAAAGATAAGTATAACGTTACAATTTTAGAACAAGACGATCAAGTTGGAGGAATTTCTAAGACTATATCATATCATGGTAATAGAATGGATTTAGGGGGTCATCGTTTTTTTACAAAGGAGAAAAAGATTCAAAAGATATGGACAGACCTACTACCTATTCAAAATTTTCCATCTTATGATGATAAAAAGTTAAACATAGAAAAAAGCTTACCAAAACGTGGGAAAAATCCCGAAAAAGATGACTTAGTTATGCTAATTAGAAATCGTGTATCTAGAATCTATTATGAGAATAAATTTTATGACTATCCTGTTTCTATTAACTTATCTACTATAAAAAATTTAGGACTATTTAGAACAATAGAATGTGGATTTAGTTATTTAAAATATAAATTATTTAAAAAGAATGAGAAAAATCTAGAAGACTTTTATATTAATCGCTTTGGTAAAAAGTTATATTTAATGTTTTTTAAAGATTACACAAAAAAAGTGTGGGGAAAAGATCCTAATCAAATTTCTAAAGATTGGGGTTATCAAAGAGTTAAAGGGATTTCTATTTCTAAAGTTGTAATAGATTATTTTAAACGTATTTTTCACATTAATCAAAAACAAAAAGAAGCTTCACTTATTGAGTCATTTTATTATCCAAAGTATGGACCTGGTCAATTATATGAGGAAATGGCAAAAAAAATTGTCCAAATGGGTGGAAAAATTATCAAGAATAGTAAAGTTATAAAAATCGATAAAAATAAAAATAAGATTGATAAGATTATTTATCAAAAAAATGGGAAAGAATATTTAAAAAAGGTAGATTTATTGATTTCTTCTATGCCTATTAAAGATTTAGTGGAAGCATTTGATGAAGTGGATGAAGAAGTTTTAGATATTGCTGCTAATCTTCCTTATCGTGACTTTATTACAGTAGGTATTTTAGTTAAAAAGTTATCCCTTGAAAATCAAACTAAAATTAAAACATTAAATAATAATATTCCAGATTGTTGGATGTATATTCAAGATAGTGATGTGCGTGTAGGTAGAATTCAACTTTTTAATAATTGGTCACCTTATATGGTAAAAGATGTGGATCATACAACCTGGCTAGGGTTAGAATATTTTTGTAATGAAAAAGATGATTTTTGGAATTTAGATGATAGTAAGATAAAGCAATTTGCCATAGATGAGTTGAAAAAGTTAAATATTGTTGATGAAGATATCCTAGATAGTTGTTGTATCAGGGTAAAAAAAGCATATCCTGCATACTTTGGTAGGTATCAAGAGATTGATAAAGTAAAATCATATCTTAATAAAATCGATAATTTGTATTGTATTGGTAGAAATGGACAACATCGCTATAATAATATGGATCATTCAATGATGAGTGCAATAGTTTGTGTAGATCATATTTTAAAGGGTAAAAAGAATAAGGAAAAATTATGGGATATTAATACAAAATCTGAATATCATGAGGAGATAAAGTATGAAAAAACTAGTTAATGCATTAAAAACATATAAACCATCAAAACCAATTGTTCTTCTTTACTTTTTTGTTCCTATATTTGTTTGCGTTATAATGAGTACAAAAGTTAATAGAGAACAAGATATCTATTTTTTACTTAATCATGGAAAATATGTATTGCAACATGGCTTTCCAACAATTGAGCCATTTTCTATGCATCAAGGTTTTTCTTTTGTTATGCAACAATGGCTATCTGCAGTTATTTTTTATAGTGTTTTTCACTTATTTGGAAAATATGGTCTATGGGTTTTAATTAACCTTGTCAATCTTTTAATTATCTATATTATCTATAAATTATGCATGAAGTTAAGTAGTGGAAAATATCGTTTATCGATTCTATTAAGTTGTATATCAGATATTTTATTACAATTAAATTTTATAACGGTTAGGCCTCAAATCTTTACATATATCAATTTATTATTAGTAATTTATATACTAGAGTCATTCTATCAAAATAAAAATAGTAAATTAATTTATTTCTTACCATTAGTAGCATTATTACAAATTAATTTGCATGCTTCAATGTTTTTTATGTTATTTTTATTTATGTTACCATTTATTGTTGAATTTATAATTTGTAAAATAAAAGATAAAACTGATAATAGAGTATTTAAAGTATTAATTTTAATTGTTATTATGACTTTAATCGCACTTCTTAATCCTTATGGAATAAAAAATATTAAATATGTATTTACATCCTATGGAAATTTTTATATCAACAACTCAGTAGTAGAAATGGTACCACCTTCTTTAACTACTCAATTACAAAGTATAAACTGCTGCTTTTATGTATGTTATATTACTATGTTTATTATTCTTTCATTCTATATTATATATAAAAAGGGTAATTTAACAATACGTTATTTTTTACTATTTTTTGGAGTTTGTTTCTTAGCTATTATACAAGTTAGAAACTATGCATTATTAATATTAGGAGGAATTCCACCACTAGCAATGTATTTTAATAGTAAGGGATTATATACTGATAAAAAAATGATTTGGACTAAGAAACAAGTAATTAATTATGTCGTCATCTTATTTGTATTTTTATCAGTTATTGCTATAGCGGTTACTACAAGAAAGATAGATTTTTCTAATCCCTTAAAAGGTGGAATTGACAAAATATTAGCTAATACTAAAAAAGAAGATATTATTTTATACACAGGATATAATGATGGAAGTTATGCTGAATATAGAGGTTTAAAACCATACATTGATACTAGAGCTGAGGTATTTTTAAAAGCTAATAATAAAAGAAAAGATATCATGAAAGAGTATTATGAAGTATCCAATAATTTATTAGATTATAAAAAATTTCTTAATAAATATAAATTTACCCATTTATTAGTAACTATAGATTGTCCATTTGAAAAATATTTATCTACCAATAAAGATTACCGTATAATTTATGAAAATAAGAAAGATAATCCTTATAAAGTTTATGAAAAAATAACTAATAAATAGGAAGGAGTACACCAATGAGTAAAAAAACTAAAACTATTAACTTAATAGATAAAATTCTTATCATATACATTTTTTTACAACCACTTTTAGATATCTTTACGTCAATGATGCTTCACTATTCAAAAGGGATGATGACAATTGGTGAAGTAATTAGAGTAGGAATGCTTTTATTTTTTCTTAGTTATTTTTTCTTTATAAAACCAAAAACTAAAAATTTTAAAAAGATTACTATTTATTTAATCTTAATTGGTATTTATAGCGTACTATTTAGTTTACATATTTTAAATTTATATGGAAAAGCTTTCATATTTACACAGATTAAAGGATTACTTAAAACATTTTATTTTCCTATTATATTAGTATTATTTTATGACATATTATCTAGAAAAAATATGGAAAAATATGAAAAAATTTTAAAGATACTTTTTGTTATATATGGACTTTTAGTATTTATTCCTAATTTCTTTCATATAGGATTTAAAAGTTATCAAGTTACTAAAGTAGGAAGTATAGGTCTTTTTTATACAGCCAATGAAATTAGTGCTATCATATCTATTCTCATGCCATTTTTTATAATCTATTTAATAGAAAAAAAGAATTTATGGAGTATTTTTCTATCAAGTATAATCTTACTTTATACTTTAACTTCAATGGGTACTAAAGGACCATTAATTAGTCTTGGCATTATATTAGTTATATTAACTATTAAATATATAAAAGAAAAGTTAAAAAATAAACAGTATAAAAATATTACCATAGTATTTATAAGTTTAATTAGTTTTATCTTTTTACTATGTATCTTTATTCCTAAAACTAGTTTTTGGAAAAATATGGTAATTCACTTAGATTTTTTACAAGTAGATGAAATATCTGATATGGTGGATAATCCTAAAAATATTGATAGATTTATTTTTAGTGATCGTTTAACTTTTTTGAAAAATACAAATAAAATTTATTATGATGCTAATTTAAAAACTAAACTTTTAGGGTTGGGGTATGAAACAGATGATGGGTTAATTAAAGCAGTAGAGATGGATTATTTTGATATTTTGTATAGTCAAGGTATTATAGGATTTTTACTAGTTATGATAAGTTTTAGTTATATATTTATTAAGATAATAAAAAAATATAGGAAAATAGGGTATGAAAATTATTCAAATTTAGGAATGCTATCTTACAAACTTTCTATTAGTTTAATACTTTTACTTTCTCTATTAACTGGACATGTTATAACAGCGCCTTCTGTTTCTATATATGTTGCATTGATATTTGTTTTGTTTTATAATAAATTATATGAAGGAGATACCAAATATGAAAAAACTAGGGATGGTCATTCTTAATTATAATGATTATCAAACAACACTTACATTACTAGATAACATCAAAGATTATCGATGTTTGGATCTTATTGTAGTAGTAGATAATCACTCAACTGATAAGTCAGTTCATTATTTAAAAAAATTAGAAAATAAAAAAATAAAAGTTATAGAAGCTAAAGAAAATAAAGGCGTTGCTAGTGGATATAATTTGGGTGCTAAATATATAGAAGAAAAATTAAAGAAATGTAATATTATCTTTTCAAATTCGGATATTATTATTCATAAAGAAGAAGATTTAAAAAAATTAAGTCAAGATATTGATAAACATTCTATTGGTGTTGTTGGACCTACTATTGTTGAGAATAGAAGTTTAAATAGAGGTTGGATGATGCCAACTATACGTGATGAAATTAAATTTAATTTACCATTAATTAGTAGAAAATATAGAAAGAAAAATCGTTATAGTGAAGACCATTATCAAGAAGATTTATCCATTGTTGGGGTAGTTTCAGGATGTTTCTTTTGCTGTAGTGGTGAAGCTTTAAAACAAATTGACTACTTAGATGAGGCTACATTTTTATATTATGAAGAAAATATTCTTTCTAAGAAAATGGAAGCTATAAACAAACAAGTAGCAGTAGATAATAATGTCGTAATTATTCATAATCATTCGGTAACTATTGATAAAAATATTAATAAGATTAATAAATATAAGATACTAAAAACTAGTCAAAGATATTTTGTTAAAAATTATTTATTAGCTAGTGAAAAAGAGTTAAAATTGTTAGATTTTACTAATAAATTATCATTAGTAATTCTATATATAAGATGTTTTTTCAAGGGAGGTTTAAAAAAATGAAAGGAATTATTTTAGCAGGAGGATCAGGAACTAGAATGTATCCAATGACTAAGGGGGTTACTAAACAGCTATTACAAGTTTATGATAAGCCTATGGTGTATTACCCTCTAGCAACCTTAATGTCAGCGGGGATTAAAGATATTTTATTAATTACCACAAAAGTA
>CANQKU010000070.1 GCA_947624535.1 uncultured Bacilli bacterium | reverse complement strand
GAATAATATTTGGTGTTCTAGGTGTAAGAGCCGCAGCCTTATCAGCCAGCGAAGTAACTTTCAATGATAGTAATTCTAAATTAAGTGCATCAACCTTACAAGCCGCAATAGATGCAATGGCTAAAAAGATAAATGCAGCAATGATAGTAGGAGGTATAGGTAATGACTAAAATAAAAGAATTGTTAAAGAAATCAAGTAGATTTTTTTTAGGATTAGCCATTGGACTAACTTTGAGTGTAGGAATAGGTTATGCAGCAACAGTAGCAGGCTCATCTACAACATATAATAAAAGTACTTCAGGATTATCATCAACAAATGTACAGGCTGCAATAGATGAATTATATGTAAAAGCTAAAAATTCAAAAGTTAATTCAAATATAGTTAATGCTTATAAATATGATGAAACAAAAACATTTGGTAGTGGTTATTCGTTGACTAATAATCCAAGTTACTGTGTAACAGGAGAAGAGTCAACATGTAAAACAACAACATGTTATAAAACAAAAAGTGCAGGATCATGTGCACAAGGAACAATAATAGATTATAAAGTAAATAGTGATACGACTGTAAGATTTCACGTCATACACGATGATGGAACAACAATGAGACTACAAAGTCAAAAAGATACAACAGGTGGTAGCTGGAATTCAAATGAAAATAATACTTATGGTCCAACAAATATTTTAAAAAACTTAGAACAAGCAACTTCAACATGGACTAATGTAGAAGATCAAAACTATTCAATAGGAGATAATAATACAACGTTAGGATATTCAGGTTGTTATGAATCAAAAAGTCCTATTCGTCCTATTTGTGATAAAGCAACATACAGTTTAACAAGGGGTCCAGTGAAAGCAAGAATGATTACAGCTCAAGAAGCATATAAAGTAGGTTGTACTGGGAATAGTGAGTCATGTCCAAATTTTATGTATAAGTATTTATCGAATAATTATTGGACAATGACAGCAGACTCTTCTAACACTGACAGTATATGGCATGTTAGCAATTGGGGAAAATTGGATAGCACCACTTACGGTGGAGAAATTTCTTGGTATTTTGGTACTCGTGCCCTAGTAGTCATCAATAAATAATCCTCACAAAAGTTAAGATTGTTTTAATACTATCTTACTTTTTTATTTACTAATTTAAAAAAATAAATTAATTATTATATTACTTTTTCTAATATGTGGTATACTAAATATAGAATAGTGGGAGCGTGAAGATATGCAAAATAATAATGTTACAAAGACTATTTTATTTTTAATTAATGGGTTAGGTATTGCCTCTAAAGACTCATTTGATATTAAATTTGGTGAAGTTATGCCTAATTTATCTATGTTAATGGGTAATTATATTTATACAAATTTAGAGAATTTAAATTATAATTATAAGAATGGATATCGTAATTTTAGTTTAGGAAATGATTTATTACCTACTTATCATAGATTAGAACAAGATACTAATTTAATGAATAATCCTACTATATTGAATATGGCTACTGACGCTATTAGAAATGGTACTAAAATACATTTATTTTGTTTTCTTGATAATGAACAGGTTATTAATCAAGTAATTAAAATTATTGATATCTTAAGACAAAAGGGAACATTTGGTATATTTATTCATACTATCTTAAGACAAAAAGATATTATAGAGTATGATAATATTTTAGATTTATTAAAAAAGTTAGAAGAAAAACTTACTTTATATAATAATGTTGAAATTGGTATAGTAGCAGGAGAAAGAACTGTTAATAAAGATAATTATTTTTATTTATTTTCTAAAGGCTTAGGTGAAAAATGGCCTGACTATGCTAGAAAGTTAAATTTTGAAAAAACAGCTCAAGTAGTACCTAGACAATTACCTCCATTTTATATTCATCCAAATTTTAAAGCTCAAGCTAATGATATTGCTTTATTTCTAAATTATGAAGACGTTGACTGTAGTGAATTTATTAAACAAATTAAAAATATAAAATTATATACTTTATTTCCTATGAAAGCATTTTCATACGCTATTAATATTTATGAAGAATTAGAACCTACTGACTATTTTAATAAAAAATTATTAGATTATAATTTAAAGGGTTTAGTTCTTACTAAAAAAGATAGAATTGACTCTATTAATTATAATTTAAATGGATTAAAAGAAGCAAAATGTGAAGCTTTAGATTTTTCTGAGATAGATAATAAAGATTTAGATATAGAAAAAATATTATCTAGTAATTATGACTTAATTATTTTTGACTATGACTTAGATACTTTTAAAGAAATAGCAAAGATGAAAGAATTTCTTATGCAGTTAGATGATAAGATAGATTTAATTTATAATTTATGTGATCAAAATGGCTATAATATGTTTATCTCTTCAGTATATGGTATATATAAAGAAGATTTTAAAGTAGGGGTATCTAAAAATGTAAAATTAGATTATTCTTTAGAAGTACCTGCGATTATGATTGATCAAAACTATTCTAAAGCAAAATATTTTCTAAAATATGGTAATACATATAATTTATCTAATACTATTTTTTCATCTATGGTAAATGATCCTAAAATTCCTACCCAACTTCGTAAGAGAGGTTTACTTTCTATTTTTAAAGATTAACTATCAAAATGTGTAAAGTAGCAAAGAAAGTTTTTAATGACTTTCTTTTTCTATGATAAGATAGTATTGGTGATTAGTGTGGAAAAATTAGAGTATCGATTATATAAAAAAATAGAAGAATTATTTCATCCTAGTATTTCTAGATCTAATATTTCTAATTATAAAATTATTTTAGATGATAATTTAATGCCAATAGGGGTATTCTATCCAAATAAAGAAATTAGTCTAGATCATATTATTATTTTTATTACTGATGGGGATAAAGATTTTTGTAAAGATTTAGCAGTTCATACTAATTGTTTAGTTTTCTCACTACAAGTAAAATCAAAGTATTCATTTACTAAGTATTATGAAGTAGTTAAATATTTATATCAACATATTAAACAAATAGTTAGTAATGCTAATATTACTTTGATGAGTGATGTTAATAATACTAATTTATTAGAAAAAGTTGTAGTAAAGGGAAAGAAGACTAATGAGTTTTTAGTTGATAAAGAAATTTGTTTGCGTATGGATGGTGCTGTAGAAATGACTAAAAATAGATTATTTATACCAAGTATTCAGTATGACTATACACTTTATAGTAAATATCAAGTTTTTGAAATTATTAATAAGTTCGTGTTATAATTATTTTAATGGGAGGATATCATGGAAAAAAGAAAAACCAAAAAAGAAATTGTTAGAATGCTTTTAAATGCAGATTTAGCTGAAAAAGATGAAGAAGAATTATTAGATTTATTAATAGATCAACCTATCTCTATTGACGTAGATAAACAAGAAGAAGCCAAAATGACTAGAGGAGATAGAGTCGCTGATAAAATAAGTGAAGTAGCTGGAAGTTGGACTTTTATAATTTTATTTATTTTATTTTTAATAGGATGGATTATTTTAAATGCTTTTGTATTAACTAAAGAAAATAGTCTAGATCCATATCCATTTATTTTATTAAATTTAGTTTTATCTTGTCTTGCTTCACTACAAGCTCCAATTATTATGATGAGTCAAAATCGTCAAGCTGAAAAAGATAGTCTTAGAAACCAAAATGACTATAGAACAGATTTAAAAAGTGAATTAATCTTAGAAGAGTTACATGATCAAATGAATGATATTGCTAAAAAACAAAAAATGATTATTAAATTATTAAAAGAAAATGGTGATATAGATGAATAAAAAAATATTTTTATTTTTTATTATTCTTCTAGTTGTATTAACAGGTTGTAAAAATGATAACAGTGATGAGTTTGAATTTATTTCAGTTGATAAAAATTTATATAATACAAAGGGTTTAGACTATATTACATGTAGAAGAAATACAACAACTGAAGATGATTCAAAAGTTGATATTCAGTATAAAGTTTATTATGGAGAAGAAAAAAATGTAGAAATTTTAACATCTTATGAAAAAGTTACTTCATCTTCTAATGAAGTTTTAGATCAATATGAAGATGCTTATAATAGCATTTATTCTGTTTATGATGACTTAAAGTATTATGATCATGAAACTAAAAGAGATAAAACTTCAGTTACTAGTGTTACTTATATTAATTATGGTAAGATTGATATGGATAGGTTAATGAAAATTGAGGGTACAGAAGATAATGTTAAGGTAGTAGATGGAAAAATTAAACTAGATGACTGGAAAGAATTCGCAAGAAAATATGGAACTGAATGCGCTAGTAATAGTTAATAGATTATTTTAAATATTCTTTTTGTCATTTCACGTTATAAAACTTATAGAATATAATAAAAAAAAGTGGTGATTAAAATTGAATAAAATTAAACTTATAGCGCATCGTGGAGGTTATTTATCTTCATCTACTAGAGAAAATTCTAAAGAAGCAATAGAATATGCATCAAAACAAGATTATATTGATGGAATTGAATTTGATGTACGTATTACTAAAGATAAAAAAGCCGTTATTATTCATAATTCAGCATTTAAAATAGGTCGTAAAAAATATTATATATCGCAACATAAATATCAAGAATTAAATGAATTATATAAAAATGAATTTGGTACAGAATTAGCTACCTTAGAAGAAATATTAATGACTATTCCTAAGAATAAAAAAATCTTTTTAGAAGTAAAAAATATGAATATAAAAAAAGCTAAACACCAGTTAGATATAATATATAAAATAATAAAAAAATATCCAAGTAAACAAATAATAGTTATTAGTTTTTTATATAATTATTTAAAATATTTTAAATCTAAGGATTATAAGGTAGGATTATTATTAAGTAAAAATTCACACTTTTTTGAAATTAAAACATATTTTCATACATACTTATCTTTAAATTTAGATATGATTACTATGGATAAGAGAATTATTAATCCTAAAAATAGTAGGAGAGTTTTAAAAAGACATAAATTATTAGGTATTTATACAATTGAAAAAGCAGAAGAAATTCCTAATATATTAAAAAGTATTGACTTTGATAATATAAAAGATATAAGTAATGTTTATATTACAACTAGTAATCCAAAAGCAATCTATGAAAGGTTAGAACAATTATATGAAGAAAATAAAAAAATATAGTTGGTATATAATAATTATTATTGTAGGGGTTATTGACTGTATTTTTGGATTTGTTAAATTGTATCAAAAGTTTGACTTTATAGCTAAAGCTAAAAAGACAACAGCAGATATTTATGAAATTTCTAATAATAAGAAAAATAGGGTACTTTATTTTTATTATTATGTTGATGGCGAAAGATATCAAGGTATGACTGTAACTATGAATAAAGATATAGATCTTAGTGATCAAATAACTATTTATTATGATAAATCTGATCCAAGTATAATTAGTAGTGATGAGATAGCTTATTTTGAATATTATGCTATTATACTAGGTGGGATATTTATTCTATTAGGAATTGGATTGATAAATAAAACGAAAAAATTAAAAGTATAAAGATAGATGCTAGGACTAGTACGTTCACTAGTTTTTTCTTTGTGTATAAAATTTTTCTTGACAAAAGCCCTGGGGG
>CANQKU010000069.1 GCA_947624535.1 uncultured Bacilli bacterium | reverse complement strand
ATTATAATGTACCATCACACACCACTCCTTCATAAATAGTAAGTAATTCTAATCTCTAAATTTTATTCTTGGTAAATTAAAAATGAACTAATACTTGCAAAGAATTAATTCATTTTACTTAATTATATTATTTAAAAATTCAAAATCTATACCAAAATCAGTACTTTTTAATGACTTTTATTATAAATTTATTATAAAAAATACCAACATGATATGTGAATATCCCATAAAAGAACAACTTTCATTTATTTTCAAGGATTTTCGAATATTTTTGATGTACCAGAACCTATTACATACATACAAAATATAATACAACGCTTAATGATAACTAATTATAATTTATTAAATATTATTTATCTTTTAAATTCTTATATATGTCTTCCATATATATACCCAAAATTCTCTTTTTAATATCTTCATCATCCAGTAATAATTTATAAAGCTCTTTATTATGTTCATATCCCTCAATTAAAGCCTTATCAACATTTTTATAATATGAGAAGCCAAAATTACTAAATGAATTTATATTAGCACTCGTTTTTAAATCATTATTATTCATTAATAAATCTATAATTTGTCCTAATGATGAAAAAGCTAAATTTGAATCAATATTCATTCCTTTTTCTAAATTAATTTCATCAATTATTTCAGATAATCTCTTTTTTTTCTCTAAATTAATTGATATTGGTCTAGGACTTTCATACTTAACTTCAGGTTCAGCTACAATCTTAGAAGTTCCCTCTTCTATAACATATTCTCCTGTTTTCTTTTGCTCAAAATTTAAAATATCAATTGCTTGTACAACATTAAAATCAACTTTTATTCCAGTAACATCTAATTCCTTATATAATACTGATAAATAATTATATTTTTTATGTAAATCAACATCTTTAAAGGCAGTAGCTTGAATTATAAAGCGATAAAATTTATTAAAACTTGAAACATTTTTCTTTATTTCTAATTGTTCTCTAACATCTCTTAATTTTATTTTAAATAATGATCTATCAATTAAACTTTCCATTTTTATTCTATCTGCAATTGTTTTTCTTTGCTTATAAGCTAATTCATTAAACTCTACTATATCAGCAAAATCCATAAAATTATATGAATCAATTTTATCTATTAAATCATAAACTGCCTCTGGATTAACATTTTCAGATAATATTGTACCATTGTAATAAGGAGCAAATGCTTTTTTAATATCTTTATACGAATTTTTAAAATCTAATATAAATGTTTGCTTATTATATGGCGGACAAATTCTATTCAATCTTGATAGGGTTTGAACAGCAGCTATACCACTTAATTTTTTATCAACATACATTGCTACTAATTTAGGCTGATCAAATCCAGTTTGATACTTATTAGCAACCAATAATACTTGATAACCATCTTTATCAAATTCTTTTTTTAATGCATCTTCAGATATATTATTCATACCAGACTCAGTATACTCTTTACCATCTACTATTACTTTTCCAGAAAATGCTACTAATGCTTTTATATCATTATAATTATGTTCAGTTGTATATCTTTCAAATTCATTTCTATACCTGACTGCTGCTTCTCTTGATGAAGTAACAACCATAGCCTTTGCTTTACCACCAAGCTCTCTCATAATACAATTTCTAAAATGCTCAATTATAATTTCAACTTTTTGACCAATATTAGTCGGATGAATATCTACAGATTTATTAATTTTTCTTTTTACTACACTGGCAAACACTTCAGGATTATCTTCCATCTTTTTTTGAAGTTCATAAAAAGTTTTATATGTTGTATAATTTGTCAATACATCTAAAATAAATCCTTCTTCTATAGCTTGTTTCATTCCATAAACATGAAATGGTGCTGGTTTGCCTTCTTTATTTAAATTTCCGAATAATTGTAATGTTTGTTTTTTTGGTGTTGCAGTAAAAGCAATCATAGAAATATTTTTTTGTTTTCCTTGATTCTTTATTTCACCAATGATTAAATCTTCAACCGAATCTCCATCCATATCTTCATTATCTGATAAAACTTCAGTAACTGCTGCCATATTTTTTCCTGATGTTGATGAATGCGCTTCATCAATTATAATAGCAAAATTCTTATCTAAAATATTTTTAGTTTCATCTAATATATATCTAAATTTTTGAATAGTAGATACAACTATCTTAGTATTATGTTTCAATGCTTCTGCCAAATCAGATGATGTACAATTTTCATCCATTACTTTAATTAATCCCTGCTTGTGATCTATAGCTTTAATTGCTGCTTGCAATTGTTGATCAACGACTATTCTATCTGTAATAATTAATACTGAGTCAAATATATTTTTTTCATCTTTATCATGTAAAGATTGAAGTCTATGAGCTAACCATGCAATTGTTTTAGTTTTTCCAGATCCTGCACTATGTTGTATTAAGTAATTTTTGGATGTTTTATTAATTATAATATCACTTATTAAATTTCTTATAGCATCTAATTGATGATACCTTGGAAAAATCAAATTTTCTTTCTCTTTCAATTTTCCAGTTTTATAATCTTCTTCAGTATCTTTTTCAACATAAATAAAATTCTTAATTAAATATAATAATGTGTCTTTTTTTAAAACATCTTCCCATATATATGAAACATTCAATCCATTATCATTATGAGGATTACCTTTTCCACCATCTTCAGTACCCTTGTTAAATGGTAAAAAATACGATGACTTACCACATAATTTAGTACACATATATACTTCTTTTGTATCCATAGCAAAATTAATTAATGCACCATATTTAAACAATAATAATCTAGTTGTATAATCACGTTCATTTTTATATTGTTCTATAGCATTTTCATAGTTTTGTCCTGATTGATTACTTTTTAATTCAATTGTAATAATAGCAATACCATTTAAAAATATAACTAAATCAATTCTTTCATTACTTTTATGATATACTTCTTCCATAACGGAAAATACATTTTTATGATAAAGTTCATTTAATTCTTCATTAAATGTAGTAGCAGGTTTATCATACATTAATTCTAATTTAATATTATTATCAAAATATACACCTTTTTTTAGTCTTTGTATAAGACTACTATCAGATTTTGTAATTTCACTATTAATTCTTTTAATAATTAATTCATCTGCATTTTCATGTATTTTTCTGATTTGCTCTATTTTATCTGGCTGAGTATCTTCTAAAAACTTTATTACAAGTTCTGTATCCATAGCATATATTTGATTATATTGTCCTTTATTATAAAATCTTTCAATATATTTATTATTTTCTACTAAATAATTAATAATATATCTTTGATAATCCTGTTTTTCTTTAAAGAAATTATCCATATAACTCTTCTGCTCCTTCCACTCTCTTTTTTCCAGTCACATATTCATATATAACAGATTTTTTATATTCTTCTATTTTTGTTATCTGTTCTTGCTTGTCTTTAATTATTTTATCAATTAGTTCACATTTTTTATCAAGATATTCAACTATTTGTTTTTGTTCTTCGATAGGTGGAACAGGTATTTTAATTTTTTTTAAATCTGAAACATTTAAATTGCCTTGTGTTCCAGCATAATCAACATTTAGTGATGCGATTTTCTTAAATAAATCTGTACTAATAATATAATTCATATATTTATTAATTATATTATTATTGACTCTAATATGTGTCAAGGAAACATATATGCTAAATTCATCATCTATATCAACTATAGCACTTTTACCAATTGTTGCCCCAACTCTAACTTGCAATATATCTCCATTTTTAGGTCTTCTATTTTTTACAAGCATTTTATGTAATGATTTTGAAATGTATTTTCTATTTGATAAATCTAATTTATGATTTTGTATATTTTGAGCAGATATAAATAAAACTCCTTCGTTTTCATCTACATATTCTGGTGTAGAAGCAACACCACATGTTAAAATTGAAGTTAAATATTTTAATGGCATAATTCTCCAATTAGATGGTGTTTTTGAATACCATTTATTTTTTTTGAATGAGTAATTATGATTACTATTATATAATCCAAAAGTAGTACATTCATATATCATAGAATCTCTATATTTATCCAAAATATTTAGTTGTTTTCTTAAATCATCTAATATTTCATCTAATTTATATATTTTTTCATCAAGAAAATTTGATATTAATTCTTGTTCAAATACATTTGGAATACAAATATTAAATTGTTTTAAAATAAATTGACTTACTCCACCAATTAATCCAAATAAATTTTGATTAAATTTTTCTCTAAATGAATTTGACATAAGATAATAATATAAATATTCATTATTAATTAATTTTCCATGAAAGCAACATAACTTATTTACAAATGATACATTACACTCAACTTTTGCTATTTTTTTGCCAGCACTTCCTCCCTCAATACACAATAATGTATCTCCAGAATATGCTATTTTAAATTTTTTATCATTATACTTTGTATACATTCCATTTTCATAATTTATCGTAGCATTTTGCATATTTATATCTTTAGTTGCAATATAAGGATATGAGTCTTTATTATCTTCATAAAGAGATTTTTCTTCATCAGATATGCTATTACCATTATAAATATCGGCAACATTTTTTAATTTGTTGAGTTTCCATTCATTTGGAATATTTCCAATCCATTCAACTCCACTATACTTCATTTTAGACATAATTATATCTCCTTAAATAATTCTTCAATTCTTTTATTTAATGAAGATTCTATTTCTAAAAATTGCTTTTCTAATTCATCAGATTTTTCTGGTTCCCTATATTCATAAAAATATCTTGTAACCGGAATTTCAGCCCCTATTTTAACAACTGGATTTTTTGCATTCATATCTTCTTCAAATTTTACTATTGCATCCGGAATATATGGTAATACTTCTTCATTCATATAATCGTTAATGTCTTTTGTATATTTAACTATCTCAATATCTTTTGTAGTTTTATCAAGAATAATTTCACCATTCTTATCTCTATGTATTTCTGCGGTTTTATCCATTACAGATAGACCATCAGAAATTTTTTCTATTAAAGATTTAGTTATATCAGTATTTTTAAATATTTTCTTTAATAGTTCCAAAAAGTCTTTTTCTTTTTTATAAATTTTATTAGTTTTATTGTTCTCTAAAACCTTAAAAATCAAATCATATGTATCTTTATTACTTAAATATTTATATAATTTTTTCTTTTCTTTAGATGGAATTGGATCTAAGATTTGAATTTCATCAACTTTATCTTGATTATAGAATTTATCAAAAATTCCACTAGTTTTTAATTGCTCTATTCTTTCATCATTTATAGTGTAATTTCTTTGCAAAGGTTGGTATACTGCATATTCTTTATATAAGAATTCTTCTTTATCAAATATTTTACTATATTTTTTTTCTTTAAATTCTGCATATATTTTAACTATTTTATCTATTTGTTTTGAAGATAATTCTTTTCTCTTTTTCCCTAGTGATGTTCTTAATTGTGTCCAAAACTCTTCACTTGTTGCATTAATAAGTTGTATTTTATTTTTTCTTTCTGGTCTCTTAATTGCAGGTTTTGAAAGAATAAATATATAAATACCAATGCCTGTATTATAAAATAAATCTGTTGGTAAGGCTATAATTG
>CANQKU010000068.1 GCA_947624535.1 uncultured Bacilli bacterium | reverse complement strand
CCCCCCCAAGGCTTTTGTCAAGAAAAACTTTATTCACAAAAGAAAAAACTGTTTGCAGTGCAACAGTCTTTAAATTATTATTTTATTAATTGTTTATTTTCATTTTGAAGTAAGCTTTTTTCATTATTTATAATATCTTTAAAGTCAGATAAGTTATATTCCATTTTAACTAAATTATGTTCAATTAAATAGTCATCTAGAGAAGATACTATAGTATATGAAAATGATGTATCGTTAGAAATAGTTTTATTTTTATCTAATTGTAATATAGTTTCTTGATTTTCAATATTTTTCCATTCATATATTACTTGATTATTATTATCATATGTTAATTCTTCTTTAATAATATATGGTATAACTTCATTATTTTTATCATTTTTAATATATACTAATTTATATAAACTTGTATCACTAAAGTCAAAACTACCCTCTTTATTATTTTCTTTAGTAGCTTCTTGAGTTTTATTAGTTTCTAAGTCAATATTTAAAGCATCTACTGCTAAAACACCTATTCCTAAGATTGCTCCAAAAATTAATGCATTTATACATGCATTATTATATGGATTGTAGCAACTATAATCTTTATATCTTATATCATCTATTATATCTTTTATCTTCATAATGCACCTCCAAATAGTAGTTTATATAATACCAAACATAATTATAAAAGTCAATTCAAATCCTCTATTACTTGGTTAATTGTATTATCAAAGTTTTCTATATCTACATTATACCATTTAACATTCATTTGATTATTAAAGAAAGTATATTGTCTTTTAGCATAATGTCTAGAATTTTTCTTAATTTCATCTATAGTATCATCAAGTGACTTATTATTAAAAAGATAGTCATAAAACTCTTTATATCCGATAGCATTATTTAAAATTTTAGATTTATGATAGTATGGTTTTAATTTATTAATTTCTTCAAGTAATCCATTTTTTATCATTTCATCTACTCTTTTATTAATTCTATCATATAAAATATCACGTTCTATAGTAAGTCCTATTATTTTTATAGGATATAATACTTCATCTTTATTATTAGAAATTATTTCTTTATTTTGTAATTTATTTAATAATCTTACTAGTCTTTGTCTATTATTTTTATCTACATTTATATCTTTATTTAATTCTTTTATTTTTTTATATAATTCTTCATTAGTTAAATCTTCATATAAAAAGTGTGTTGTACCCTCATGAAATTTATAATTATATAGAGCTGCTTTTATATATAGACCTGTTCCACCTACTATAATTACTCTTTTATTTTTATTATTAATTTCTAAAATTTTTTCTCTAGCATCTAATTGATAGTTATAGACACTATATTCATCAGTTACTTCTCTTATATCAATTAAATGATGCTTAGCTTGAGTTTGTTCTTCTTTTGTTGGTTTAGCACTACCAATATTTAAATCTTTATAGATACTAACTGAGTCACCATTTATAATTTCCCCATCTATTCTCTTAGCTAGTTCTATACTAAGTTTAGTTTTACCAACCCCAGTTGGTCCTACAATAACAATAATATCTTTCATTAATCCATCGCCCTTTTAAATAATTTTTCTAAGTCATATTTGGTATATGTAATAATTGTTGGTCTTCCATGAGGACAAGTAAATGGATTATCACATTTTCTTAATTCTTCTAATAAGTATTCTTGATCATCTTTATTTATATAGTCATTAGCTTTAATACTCATACGACAAGCTTGAGTTGCTGATATTCTCCAAACAAATTGTTCTAAGTCAAACTTTTCATGTTGAATAAATAAGTCAATAACTTTTCTAATATCTTCTTCTTCATAATTTTCTTTAATCCAGTTAGGATGACTTCTAATTAAAAATGTATTATTACCAAATTCTTCAATACGAAAACCTAGATTTTTTAAAATATCTAATTTTTGTTTTAATATTAAATACTCATTTAATGGTAATTCTATTTTAATAGGTACTAATAAATCTAAAATTACAGGATTGTCTTTAGTAATTTCTTTTAAAACTTTTTCATAATTGATACGCTCAGCAGCTGCATGTTGATCGATAATATACATTCCATCTTCATTTTCAGCAATAATATAAGTTGAGTAAACAATGCCTTTAGGTATCATTTTCTTTATACGATAACTTGTTTCATCATAAGAATTTTTTTCATCAGCTACTTCAAAGTCTAGCATCACTTCTTCATATGAAGATTTATCATTTACCAAAGATACTTCCTCATTAAAATCTAAGTCTAAATATTTATCTTCTTCTTTAGAATTATTTTCTATAACTTCTTGAATATTAGAACTATCTCTTACTGAAATATTAGGAATTAATAGTAGTTTTTCTAGTCTTTCTTTAATATTAGTAGTAATTAAGTCTTCTAATTCTTCAAATTTAGAAAATTTAATATCCATTTTAGTAGGATGAATATTAATATCTACTAGGATTGGATCAACTTCTATATTTAATACAACAATAGGAAATTTTTCTTTTGGAATATAAGTATGATAAGCATTAGTAATTATTTTATTTAGTTTATTATTTTTAATTATTCTACCATTTACTAAAGTAGTTATAGCATTTCTAGTTGATTTAGCTATTTCAGGATAAGAAATATAGCCACTAATATAGTAGTCATCATTTTCCCCTTGGATTTCAATCATTTTTTTAGCTGTTTCTACCCCATATAAATTATAAATAACTTTTAAAAGATCTCCATCACCTGTAGTTTCTAATAAAGTTTTATCATTATTTGTTAATGTGAATTTAATATTTGGACAAGCTAAGGCCATTTTATTTACATATTCAGTAATATTAGCTAATTCTATATATAAATTTTTTAAATATTTCAATCTAACTGGGGTATTATAAAATAAATCTTTGACAATTACTGTAGTACCTTGACTTAGGTCAGTAGCTTCTATTTTTACTACACTTCCACCATCTATTTGAATTTTAGTACCCTCTTGTTGATTGGAACTTAGCATTTCAACTTTTGATACTGAGGCGATTGATGGAAGTGCTTCACCACGAAATCCTAGTGACTCGATATTAAATAAATCTTCTAAGCTATTTAACTTTGAAGTAGCATGTCTTAAAAAAGCAAGGCGTGCATCTTCTTTACTCATACCAATTCCATTATCACTTACTTTTATTTCTTTTACACCAGAGTCAATTAAATTAATAGTAATTATATCAGCTTTAGCATCAATACTATTTTCAACTAATTCTTTGACTACATTCATAGTCTTTTCAACTACTTCTCCTGCTGCTATCTTATTAGCTAAATTTTCATCCATTATATGTATACTTGACATGAAATCACCTACTACTTTTATTTATCATGAATTTATTTTGTCTTATCATCTGGCCAAGTATTAGTAACGGGGTTACCACCATACATTCCTGGGCATTTTAAAGTTACTTTATATGAATACTCAGTATATCCAGAAAAACTAGACGTATGCTTAGAATTAATTTGAACTGACCCAGTACAGTCACTTTTAGAAGATCTTGGATTTTTTAATCTTCCAATATAGCCAAGTTCTTGAAGCTTACTAGTTGTATAGGTAGTTACACTACACTTACCTGCAGTTTGACAATTTTGAGCAGCTTCATATATACTTTGAGATATCATCGAAAAAGATTGTTCTCTTGATTGTTTTAAATATTTAGTAGTAGCTGATATTGCTACTGTACTCAAAATTCCTAATAAAGCAACAACTCCCAATAATTCAATTAAAGAAAATCCCATTTGATTATTTTTCATTTATTCTCACCTATTGTTATTATACTACAAATTCTTTAAATATAAAAATAAGTTTTTAGCTACGTCTTTATTTACAATTTGAGCAAGATCTTCTTCTGTTGCTTCTTTCATTTTCTTTAATGAGCCAAAGTTTTTTAATAATTCTTTTCTTTTAACTTCACCAATTCCTGGTACTAAATCTAAAAGACTACTTAGAGTTCCCTTACTTTTTATATTTCTATGATATGTAATAGCGTATCTATGAACTTCATCTTGGATTTTTGTTAAAAATAAGAATAAACTACTATCTTTAGAAACAGGTAAGATTTCATAGTTTTGGTTCATAATTTGACTGGTTCTATGATGATCATCTTTAACTAATCCAATAATAGGAATATTTAAGTTTAGGGCATCAATTATTTCTTTACAAACCTTTATTTGAGTTTTACCACCATCCATTACAATTAGATCTGGCTTTTCTAAATTTTCCATTAAAACTTTATAATATCTTCTATAGATTACTTCTTTCATAGCGCCTAAGTCATCTTTAACATCAGTTGAAATTCTAAACTTACGATATTCATTTTTAACTGGTAAAAAGTCATTAAATACGACCATACCACCAACATAAAATGTACCAAATAAATGTGAGTTATCAAAAGACTCCATTCTTGAGACTGACTCTATATTTAATAATTTTTTTAACTCATTTAAAGCTTTATATCTAACTTCATTATCTCTTTCTAATTTTTCTTGTAAAGCAGATAACTTTAACATAGCATTTTCCCTAGCTAAATTCATAAGTGAAAATAACTTACCTCTTTTTGGAGTTGCTACTTTAATATGAAAATATTCTTCTAATAATTGACAGTCAAACTCATCAGGAACTAATAATTCTTTTGGTAAGATAGGATTTTTTTCATAAAACTTAATAAGATATTCTACTGCATCATCAATAGCATTTATAGATGAAATAATTTCTTCATGTCTACCAATTAATAAGCCATTTCTTACAAAAAATAATTGAATAGATAAATAGTTTTTATCTTGATAATAATTTATTAAGTCAAAATTATAATTATCATTTAAGTCAATCTTTTGTTTATTTAAAGTTATCTTTATATCTTCTAACATTTCTTTTAATTCTTGAGCACGTTCAAAATTTAACTTTTCACTAGCTTCTAACATTTCTTTTTCAATTTTATCAATAACTATTTTAGAATTTCCTTTTAAAAAGCTAGTAATTTCTTGACGCATTGTATCTAATTTTTTTTGATCAACATTTTTTTGACAATAACCTAAACATTCATTTATATGATAATATAAGCATACTTCTTTTTTTAATTTATCACACTTTCTTAAGGGATATAATCTATTAAGCATATTAACTGTTTTTCTAGCAGCATGTACATTTGGATATGGACCATATAAATAGTTTTGACTTTTCTTTCTCTTTACATTTCTAACTACTTTTAATTTAGGATATTTTTCTTTAGTAAATTCAATAAATGGATAAGTTTTATCATCTTTTAATAAGATATTATATTTAGGATTATATTTTTTAATTAAAGTTATTTCTAATATTAAAGACTCTAATTCTGAAGAAGTTACAATATATTCAAAATCATCAATATCTTCTACTAACATATGAGTTTTACCTGTAACTGTACGAGTAAAATAAGAACGTAATCGTCTTTGTAAATTTTTAGCTTTTCCTACATAAATAATAACTCCGTCTTTATTTTTCATTTGATAACTTCCAGGTTTAGTAGGAACTAAAGCTAATTTTTCTTTAAAGTTTTTCATCAATCCTCACCACTAGAGTTATTATATCATACTTTATAGTTTAAGAGTGATTTATTTGTTGACTTCTACGACTGCTCTGGCGCCAAAATCATCTGTATGATTAACCCAATAATGATATAAACCTCCACTAGGGG
>CANQKU010000067.1 GCA_947624535.1 uncultured Bacilli bacterium | reverse complement strand
TAATCCAAGGATATGATTTCTTGCATTTATTTGAGGAAAAAAATTGTATTATGCAAGCAGCTGGGTCTGATCAATGGGGAAATATGACTACAGGTATTGATTTAATTAGAAAGAAAACTGGTAAAGAAGCATATGCTTTTACAATGCCATTAGTTTTAGATAAAGATGGAAAAAAATTTGGTAAGAGTGAGGGTAATGCTTTATGGCTAGATGAGACTAAAACTTCTAGTTATGAATTATATCAATATTTAATTAATGTTGATGATGAATTAGTTATCGACTATTTAAAGATTTTTACATTTTTATCTCGTGAAGAAATTGAAGAATATGAAGATAAAAATAAAAAACACCCTGAGTATCGTGAGGCTCATAAGGCTTTAGCTAGAGAAATTATTACTGATTTACATGGAAAACAATCTTATGAAGAAGCTTTAGAAATTAGTGAAGCATTATTTAGTGGAGATATTTCTAAATTAAGTGGTAAACAAATAGAAATGGCTTTTAAGGGTTTAACCCCATATGAAATTTCAAGTGATCAAAATATTGTTGATTTATTAGTAGAGGCTTCTATTTGTTCAAGTAAAAGAGAAGCAAGACAATTTGTTACTGATGGTTCAATTAGTTTAAATGGCAAAAAAATACAAGATATTGATATACAAATTCAAAAAAATGATTTGATAGAGCATAAATATGCGGTTATTAGAAGAGGTAAAAAGAAATATTATATAATTGTATACAAATAAAAAATAGCTTTTGGCTATTTTTTTACATATGTTTTTTCCATCGTATTCATATAAGTATCATATTGATGGACCATATCATTTAATGAAATATAGTTTTCGTACTTACTACTATTAATTTGGTATGTATCTACTTTTCTATTTTTAGTAGGTTGAATTTTGTAAATAGGACGATTAAGATCTGTAGCATTTTCCCACATTTTAATTCCACCTTCATAAAAATATGCTTTACTCATTGCAAAATCTAATTTTTGTAAATTAGCATAATTTGGATCTTCTAATAAAGCATAATTATCTAACATACCAATTTCAATATGTCTATCATCATATGGTGTAACATATAAAACATAAATGTTTTCTTTTGGTAATGTTTCAACCTCACTTGTAGTAATTGGCATAAGAATGACTTTAGAGTCATTTCTTTCCATAAATTTTTCCCCCCTTTCGTATTTTATAGAGTAAAAAAGATGATTACTCATCCTTTTACTTATTATAAAATTCAACAATTAATGCTTCATTGATATCAGCATTAAGTTCATTACGCTCTGGTAATCTTACATAAGTACCTTCTAATTTTTTATCATCGTAAGAGATAAATTCAACTCTCTTTGTTACTTTAGCTAAAGACTCAGTAACTACTTTTAATTCTTTGTCTTTATCCTTTAAAGAAATAACATCCCCAACTTTTACACGGTATGATGGAATATCTACTTTCTTTCCATTTACAGTAACATGTCCATGATTTACTAATTGTCTAGCACCACGTCTAGTTGAAGCAAATCCAATACGATATACTAAATTATCAAGTCTAGATTCTAATAAACGTAAGAAGTTTGTACCATGAATACCTTTTATTTTAGCAGCTTCATCGAATGTTTTTCTAAATTGTTTTTCAGAAAGACCATACATAAATCTTAACTTTTGTTTTTCTTTTAATTGAAGTCCATAGTCAGATACTTTTCCTCTACGAGAATTTCCATGTTGTCCTGGTCCATATGGTCTACGAGCTAACTCTTTTCCTGTTTCTGATATAGAAAATCCAACACGACGGGCTCTTTTATATTCTGATCCTGTATATCTTGACATTTTTTTCTCCTTTCTATAAATATTACATAAATTCTTAACGTAATTTAGTCGAACTTTAGGGAGTTTTTCTTCACCTAATGGCAACGGCTACTAAGTTATATGAAAAACACATTAAAGAACTCTAAACTTGCCACCTAAGTCAATATGCAGTATTAATTATATTAAAAATATATGAAATAGTCAAGAAAAATTGTACATAATAGCTAAAAATCAACCTAGTTTTATAGTAATTTTTAACAATTTCATGAATTTTGTAGAAAAATATACTCTATTTATGTTAAAATAACTATAAGATATGAGGTGTGTATAATGAACGGACAATTCTTAGTTATTTCTACAATTGTTTTAATTTGTATTATTATACTTGTACTTTGTCTAATTATTATTAGAAAAAAAGAAAAAAAGAAATTTATAGATTTCGCTAATGACTTAGAATATCGTAAAAATTTAATTACAGGTACACCAGTCTTATTAGAACTTTCTAAGATAGAACCTCTTTTAAAAAATGAATTAATGGAAGAAAAATATAATAAATGGCAAGATAGATTTACCTCTATTAAAGAAGATAAAATAGCTTTAATTGATGATATTTTAATTGACTTAGATAACTATATTGAAAAACGTGACTTTAAAAATTGTACTTACAAAATCGCTAAAGCTCAAATTGAAATTTGTAAAGCTCAAACTACAGCGGATCATTTATTAGAAGAAATTAAAGAAGTTACCTTAAGTGAAGAAAAATATCGTAGTATTGTTATAAAATTAAAAGCTAAGTATCGTACGATGAATAAAGAGTATCAAAATCATAAAAATTTATATGAAGAGATGCAAGATGAAATTGAATTACAACTTGAAAATATAGAGAAAAACTTTTTAGATTTTGAAAAAGTCATGGAAAAAAATGACTATAGTGAAGTAGTTCATATTGTTAAAGCGCTGGATGCGATGATTGATCATATGGCTATTGTTATTGAAGAAACCCCTGACCTATTACTAATGATAAAACAACTTTTACCAAAGAGAATGAAAGAGATTAAATCTATCGCAGAACAAATGGAAAAAGAAAATTATCCCTTAGAATATTTAAACTTAGATTATAATATTAAAGAATCTCAAAAAAATATTAATCAAATTTTTGATAAAGTAAAACTTCTAAATCTAGAAGATTGTATGTTTGATTTAAAGACTATTTTAGAATATTTTGACTCTTTATTTGTAGATTTTGAAAAAGAAAGACTTAGTAGAAAAGTTTATGAAGAAATGCAAAAAGATTTTAATAAAAAGTTAGAAAAAACTAATAAAATAGTAGAAGAAATATATAATCAGCTAGATGATATTAAAAGTATGTATGACTTGAATGAGAAAGATATAGAAATTATTCATGAAGTTAGAAAAACTTTAATTGTAATAAATGATGATTATAAAAATATTTTAGGTAGAGTTGGACTTTCCTCTTCTCCATATTCTATGTTACATAAAGAACTTGAAGATTTAACATATCGTTTGAAATTAATGGAAGAAGATTTAGATATTGCTTTAAAATCTTTAGGTAATATGCATGATGATGAAGAAAGAGCTCGTGAACAGTTAGAAGAGATAGAAAACTTCTTAAGACAAGCTAAAGATAAAATGCGTAGTTATAAATTACCAGTAATTACAGATAATTATTTTATACAGTTAAAAGAAGCTAATGAAGCTATTAAAGAAGTAATAAAAGAATTAGAAAGAAAACCTATTGTTATTAAAACTTTAAATACTAGAGTTGATACAGCTCGTGACTTAGTTTTAAAATTATATAATACAACTAATGAAATGATTAAAACAGCTATGTTAGCAGAAAAATCCATAATCTATGGAAATCGTTATCGTCCATATTATGATGAAGTAAACGATGGATTAAATGAAGCTCAAGATTATTTTTATAAGGGTGAATATAAAAAGTCTTTAGATACTGTTTTAAAAGCATGTTTATTAGTAGATGAAAATATGTATAGGAGGATGTTGGCATTATATGATAAATAATAAAGGAAAAGCCCATAGTGAAATATTAATTGTATTAGTAGTAATTTTACTATTAACTTCTATACTTTCTGTATTCTTACTAAAATGTATTAAAACAGAGAACTTTAGGGCTTTAAAAAGTGACTTCATCTTAATGATTAATAATAACAATATTTATAATTTAAAATCTAATGATGAGATAGTATCTTTGAAAGAGTTAGTTGATCAAGGAGCTGTAGAAAATATTAAAAATCCATTTAATCATAAACAATATTGTGATATCTATGAGTCAAGAGTAGAAGTTAAAAATAATCGTAAAATAGGAATATTAAAATGTGGAGATTATTTAATTACTAATGAAAATGAAGATAATAAATCAATTGTTTATAAAGTAAGTAAATGGCAAGATAAAAAGAGTGAAAATAGTGAAGTAAAAGTAGGTTATAATTATATTCAAGATAATAAATTAGTATTTAATACTTATTATTATGACTATATGTTTTTATATTTATTTAATAGAAAAAATAATACTACTTATAATAATGTGAATACTATTCCAGAAAAAAATCAAGTAATTACACAAGTTTTTTATAGAACTAAAGAAAAAATTAAAGAAATTTAGGGTAAAATTTCTTTTTTTTCTTAGTTGTGTTAAAATATAGACGTTTGAGGTGATTTAGAAGTGAGAGTTATTTTAATTAAATATGGAGAATTAACTACTAAAAAAGGTAATCGTAATTTTTTTGTTAATACTTTATATCAAAATATTAAAGAAAAATTAAAAAATTATCAGGTTAAAATTACTAAAGATATTTCTAGAATGTATATTGAGTTTGAAGATAGTGAATTAGAAAATATTAAGTTTGTTATGGATCATATATTTGGAATTCATATGTATAATATTGCTTATGTTGTTAATACTAATATTGAAGATATTAAAAATCAAGTATTAGATATTTTAAAACATAAAAAATTTAAAACTTTTAAAATTGAGACTAAGCGTAGTGATAAGAAGTTTTCTTTAACTAGTCAAGAGATTAATCCCTTATTAGGTAGTTATATTTTAAATAATATAAATGATATAAAAGTTAATGTGCATAATCCAGATATTTTTGTAAAAGTTGAGATTAGAGAAAATCATTCTTATATTTATACAAATGGTCATAAAGGATGCGGTGGCTATCCAATAGGAACACAAGCTAAGGGAATGTTGATGCTTAGTGGTGGAATTGACTCCCCAGTTGCAGGATATTTAGCTATGAAACGTGGTATTAAAATTGATGCAGTCTATTTTGAAGCAATACCACATACTAGTTTAGATGCTCGTAATAAAGTTATTGAACTTACTAAAAAATTAGCAAGTTATACAAATAAAATAAATTTACATATAGTTAACTTTACTAAAATTCAAGAAGAAATTTATAAGAAAGTCTCTCCTAATTATACTATTACCATTATGCGTAGAATGATGTATAGAATTATGGAAAAGTTAGCTAATAAAACTTCAGGATTAGTTATTATTAATGGAGAGTCAATTGGACAAGTAGCATCACAGACACTTACTAGTATGTCAGTTATTAATCAAGTTACTAATATGCCTGTTATTAGACCAGTCGCATGTCTAGATAAATTAGAAATTATTGATATTGCTAAAAAAATTGATACTTATGATATTAGTATTTTACCATATGAAGATTGTTGTACTGTATTTGTACCAAAACATCCAGTAATTAATCCAAAATTAGATGAATGTTTAAAAATGGAAGAAAGGTTCGATTACAATAGTATGATAGAAGAAGCAATTGATAATATAAAAACAATTAAAATAGAAGATAGTTCTAATGAATTTAAAGATTTATTATAGGTATAAATTACCAATATATTTTATGTATTAATTTCCAATTATTTCACACTCTATAAATG
>CANQKU010000066.1 GCA_947624535.1 uncultured Bacilli bacterium | reverse complement strand
AACTTCTAGTGACTTAAATGGTCATGCAGTTGGTAATTTAATTTTAACTTCTATGTTAGAAATTACAGGATCTTTAAAAGAGTCGATTGCATGTCTTTCTAAATTATTAGACGTAAAACATAAAGTCTTACCTATATCAGAAGACTCTAATTTAGTACTTATGGGAAAAGATACAACTGGTAATATTATTGAGGGTGAGGAACAAATTACTAAAGCCCATCGAAAATTTGAACGAATTTATTACAAAGAAGAACCTAAAGTATTAGATGAAGTAATTGAATCCATAAAACAAGCTGACTTAATTATCTTTAGTATGGGAAGTCTATATACTTCTATTTTACCAAATATTATTTGTAAACAAGTAACTGATGTATTAAATCATAGTAAGGCTCCTATTATGTATTTATGTAATGCCGTAACTCAACCTGGAGAGACTGATGGCTACACAGTAGGAGATCATGTAGAATTATTAAATAGATATTTAGATAGAAAAAAAATAGACGTCGTAATAGCGAGCAATAGCAAAATAGATAAAAAAATAGCTTTAAAATATGAAAATGAAGAACAAAAAGATCCAGTTAAACTAGACTATGGTAAACTAAATAAACTAGGTGTAGAACTAATTGAGGCTGATTTAATTGTCGTTGAAGATAATATGATAAGACATAATAGTTTAAAATTAAGCTCTTTGATTTTTTCTTATTTGATGAGGAATTAATATGTCTTACACTACTAGTATAAAAAATGAAATTTGTACATATCAAGAAACTAAATCTGAGTTAATCGCCACACTTTCAGCTATTGTTAGAAATAATGGCTACTTAGAAAATAATACGCTATTTTTAACTACAGAAAATCCAAATATCAAAGAAAAATTAATCTCTAGTTTTTATGACTTATATAAAATTAAAGTAAAAGTAGAGTCTAAAAACAGTTTAAATTTTAGTAAAAATGATTTATTTGTGATTAGTACTTCTAATGAAGTTGACTTTATTTTAAAAGACTTAGGTTACTATAATTCACAAAATGAATACTTAGAATCACCTCCTGAATATATAACAGGTGCCAATGAAGAAATTAGAGCCTATCTAAGAGGGGTATTCTTATCCCAAGGAAGTATTAATGATCCAAAGACTTCACGATATCATATGGAACTTTTAATAGATAAACCTCAAGAAGCTGTATTTGTTCAAAAATTATTAAATATCTTTGACTTAAATGCTAAAATATTAAATCGTGATAAAAGATATATGATCTATATTAAAGAAGCAGAAAAAATTAGTGACTTTTTAAAACTTATTGGAGCTTCTAATGCCGTTTTATATTTTGAAGATATAAGAATTTATCATGATAAGAAAAATCATACTAATAGATTAAATAATTGTGAACAAGCTAACATGGATAAGATTATATCATCTGCCCTAACTCAGTTAAAAAATATCCAAATACTAGAAGAAAATTATGCTATAGAATTGTTGGATGACAAAACTAAAGAAGCATTAATATATCGAAAAAAATATCCAGAAGCTTCATTAAAAGAATTAAGTGAAATTATTTCTTTAGAAACTGGTAATAAAATTACTAAGTCAGGTCTAAATCATCGTTTTAGAAAAATTGCTGAACTTTCTAATAAATTTAAAGAAGAAAATACTTGAAAAAAATTTCATCTTATAATAGAATAAATGATAAAAAAAGGAGAAATAAGAATGATTGTAGAACGATTAAAGAAAAATAATAAAGTAATTAGTTCAAAACTAATATTAGTTGAAGAAAAAGATGTAAAAGATGGGTACAAGATAAAAATTCCAGAGGGTATTACTGAGATAGGTAGTAATGCATTTAGTAAAATAAAATATGCTAAAGCATTATATATAAAAATGCCAGATAGTGTGACAAAAATTGAAGAAGATGCATTTCGCTGTATAGATGATCAAAAATTAGAAATTCAAAAAATAAAATTTTCTGAAAATTTAAAAGAAATAGGTAATGGTGCTTTTGCTGATTGTATTTTTCATCATACTGTTATTTTACCAAATGACTTACATACTATACCATATCAGTGTTTTGCTAGCTGTGACTTTCAAAATGGAATTGGTTTACCAGGTAAGTTAGAAAAAATAGAAGAACGTGCATTTACATATGCTAATTTAGATGAAATTTTTATACCTGATAGTGTAACTTCAATTGGTGAACATGCTTTTTCACATAGTGGATTAAAAAAAGTAAAATTACCTAACACTTTAAAAGAAATAGAGTCAAAATCATTTGCTTATACACCATTAAAAAAAGTAAAACTTCCTGAAACATTAGAAAAAATTGGTAATGGAGCTTTTATGGAGACAAAATTAGAAGAAGTAATTTGTCCAAAAAACTTAAAACAAATTGGAAAAAGTGCATTTAGTGGTAGTACTAAATTAAATCATGTAGACTTAGGAAATGTTTCTTCAATTGGTGACTATGCTTTTCAACTATGCTCAATTGAAGACCTTAAATTAAATGAAAATTGTAAAGAAATTAAAAATATGGCATTTGCTAATAACAAATTAAAATCACTATCTATGACCGATACCCAATATGAATATATAACTAGTGACTATCAAGCTGTATTTATTAATAATCCAGAGTTAGAAAATATTGAAATTAGACATATTGAACAATTACCAGTAGATAAAGCAAGACAATTACAATTCAAAAAAGAGATCTAGCAAGTTAGATCTTTTTTTCTACGATTTTATCAATTAATCCATAATTTAGAGCTTCTTCACTAGACATAAAATTATCTCGTTCTGTATCAGATTCAATAGTTTTTATATCTTTATTACATTGTTTTGCTAAAATGTGATTTAATTTTTCACGGGCTTTTAATATATGTTCAGCTGCAATTTTTATCTCTGTTGCTTGACCATTAACACCACCTAGAGGTTGATGGATCATGACCTCAGCATTAGGTAGAGCATATCTTTTTTCCTTTTGCCCACAAGCTAATAAAAACGCTCCCATTGACGCCGCCATACCAACACAAATAGTTGACACATCACTTTTTATAAAATTCATCGTATCATATATAGCAAGCCCAGAAGTAACCGAACCTCCTGGTGAATTAATATATAGGGAAATATCATCATGACTTAAAGAGTCTAAATACAAAAGTTCAGCAATAATGTTACTAGCAACCTGATCGTTAATCTCTCCACTTAATAAAACAATTCTCTCTTTTAAAAGTCTCGAAAAAATATCATAACTTCTCTCCCCATTTGCTTCTTTTTCTACTACCATTGGTACTAAATTCATATCTTTCATCACCTATTAGTAGTGTATTAATAAATTATATAATTATACGTTCTCTAAATCGTCAAAATATGATACAATGATATAAAGATAAAAGAGGGTGAATAATATGGATGAAACAGTAAATATAGAAATTAATGGGAAACACTATACGTTTTTTAAAGGAATTTCCTTAGAAGAAGTAGCCAAAACTTTTCAAGCAACTTGTAAATATCCCATTATCTTAGCTCGTGTTAATAATTCAATTAAAGAATTAACAGAACAACTTACTAAAAATTGTAAAGTAGAATTTTTAGATTTAACTTCTCGTGAGGGAAATAGAACACATATTAGTGGTCTAACTTTTGTGATAGTTTATGCAGTAAAATCCTTATATGGAAGAAATGCTGATATCATTATTCAACATTCCTTAGATAAAGGTATCTATATTGAAACAAACTTTGAATTAAACGAAGAAAAAGTTCAAAGTATTAAAAATGAAATGGAAAAAATTATTAATAGTGACTTAGATATTACTAGACTTACTATTGATCGTTTAGAAGCAACTAGATACTTTAAAACAATTAATGACTTACCAAAAGCAGGAGTAATGAAATATAATACAAATAACTATATAACTTTATATCGTCTAGGAAACTTATATAATTATTTTTATAATGTTATGCCTACTTCAACAGCTAAATTAAAAAACTTTGATCTTACTTATATTAAAGATAATGGATTTATCTTAAGATTTCCAACAACTTATATACCAAATCAAATTAAAGAATATCAACATCATCCTCATATGTTTGACGTATTTAAAGAATATAGAGAATGGGCTAAAATCATGAAAATTGAAAACTCAGTAGATTTAAATACAATTGTATCTAGTGGAACCATTAATGACTTAATTAGAATTGATGAAACCTTACAAAGTAATAAACTACTACAAATTGCTAAAACAATTAGTGAAGATAAAAGAATAAAAATCGTGTTAATGGCTGGGCCATCATCTTCTGGAAAAACCACAACCTCTAAGAAATTATCTATGTATTTGAGAAGTTTTGGTCTAAAAATTAGGACATTATCTATGGATGACTATTTTTTAGATAAAGAAGAAACTCCAATAGGAGAAGATGGTAATCCAGATTATGAATGTTTAGAGGCTGTAGATTTAAAATTATTTGATGAACAAATAGGAAAATTATTAAATAAAGAAGAAGTAACTCTTCCTACTTATAATTTTTTATTAGGAATTAAAGAATTTAAAGATAAAGTTAAATTAGATGATAATGAATTATTAGTAATTGAGGGTATTCATGGATTAGATACTAATATATTAACGAATATTCCAAGAGAAAATAAATTTAAAATCTATTTATCTCCATTAACAGAAATTAATATGGATAATCATAATCGAGTATCTACTAGTGATAATCGTCTTTTAAGAAGAATTATTAGAGATAATAGAACAAGAGGTTATGGTGTAGAAAACACGTTAGATTCTTGGCCTAAGGTTAGAAGTGGTGAAGAAAAATATATTTTCCCTTATCAAGATGATGCTGACGTGACATTTAATACGGCCTTAATTTATGAAATTGGAGTTTTAAAAACATATGTTGAACCCTTACTATATTCTGTGGATAGTGACTCTAAATATTATGAAGAGGCTAAACGTTTAATAGACTTCTTACGATTATTTTTACCAATTCCAAGTGATGCTATCCCAGCAGACTCTATCTTGAGAGAATTTATTGGTAATGGCTGTTTTGGACTTTAGAAAAAAATTAATATATTGAATTAATTTAGTCTAAACTATATAATGAGTATAGGGCTTACTATAAAAAGCCTAGACAAAAAAATAATAGAAATAGAGGGATAAAAATGATTAAAGTAGCAATTAATGGATTTGGTAGAATAGGAAGACTTAGTTTTCGTCAAATGTTTGAATTAGATGGATATGAAGTAGTAGCAATTAATGACTTAACAAGTCCAGTAATGTTAGCACATTTATTAAAATATGATACTGCTCAAAAGCGTTATGAAAATCATACTGTAGAAGCATTAGAAGATGCTATTGTAGTAGATGGAAAAAGAATTAAAATATATAAAGAAGAAGATCCTAGTAATTTACCTTGGAAAGAATTAGATATAGACGTTGTATTAGAGTGTACTGGATTTTTTACCTCAAAAGAAAAGTCTCAAAAACATATTGATGCTGGAGCTAAACATGTAATTATTTCTGCACCAGCTGGAAATGATTTAAAGACAATTGTTTATGGGGTAAATGAAAATATTTTAACAAGTGAAGATAAGATTATTAGTGCTGCATCTTGTACAACAAACTGTCTAGCACCTATGGCTAATGCTCTAAATAAGTTTGCTCCAATATTAAGTGGAATTATGACTACAGTACATGCTTATACTGGTGATCAAATGATATTAGATGGACCTCATCGTAAGGGGGATTTAAGAAGAGCAAGAGCAGGATCAGCTAATATTGTT
>CANQKU010000065.1 GCA_947624535.1 uncultured Bacilli bacterium | reverse complement strand
CCTTATTCATTAAAAAATTTGATATTAATGGAGTTACTTACACTTTAATTTTAATAACTGCAGTTATGATAATAGAAATGATAATTGTAATTATAAAAAATATTAATTTAATTAATAAAAAAGTATTAGTTGGTGGTGAAGGGAAATGAAAAAGGCAGTAATTTTATTGGCTACATATAATGGTGAAAAATATTTAGAAGAGTTATTAGACAGTTTGGTAAATCAAACATATCCCAATGTACAAATATACATTAGAGATGATTGCTCTAATGATTCTACTAAAGATATATTATATAAGTATAGAAATAAATATAATAATGTTCATGTTAAAATAGGTAAGAAAAATTTAGGATATCCAGCATGTTTTTATGCTTTGACTGATAATGCACCAAAATCTGATTATTATTTTTTCGCAGATCAAGATGATGTATGGTTTCTAGATAAAGTAGAAAAAGCAATTAAAAAGATGGAAGAATTAAATGGTGAAGTTATTGCCTATTATTCAGGATATAAGATATGCAATAATAATCTTGATGAAGTAGGAAAATCGAAATTTAGAAATAATATTCTATTATTTCATAATACTTCAAATAAAGTATTATGAAATAATATTCTATTATTTCATAATACTTTATTTGAAGTATGCGGATTAGAATTTACTATGTGTATTACAAAAGCTACACTTAATTTATTGAATAATAATAAACCTACAAAATCAAAAGCTAGAGGAACTTGGATGAGTATGTTATTTTCAAGTTTTGGTACGATTTATTATGATAACGATTATACAGCATATTATAGAAGACACGATACTTCTGTTACTTCAAATAAACTAAAAGGTATAGGATTATGGAAGTGGAGGATAAAAAACTTTTTTACCAATAATCAATTTGAGTCATATAAATTAATAATAACAGATTTCTATAATACTTGTTACAATCAATTAGATGATCAAAATAAAAAAACATTAGAAATATTTATGAGTAACTCAAGAGTAAAAAAAGTATTTTATCCTAAAAGATTGAGATCAAAAATAATTGATGAGATAGCTTTAAGATTTATATTTCTTATTGGAAAATTATAATTATTTTACTATAAATTAGAAAAAGAATGGAGTAGTTAAAAATGAAACAAAAAGATAAAAGAAATGATTTATGGCAACAGATATTTAAATTTGGTATAGTAGGTTTTATTGCTACTGTTATAGATTTTCTTTGTATCTATATATTGAAAGAGTTTTTGCATCTGCCTGTTATTATTTCAAATACTTTATCATTTTGTATAGCTACTATTTATAATTATTGGGCAAGTATTCACTGGGTATTTAATGTTAATAAAGAAAAAAATCCAAAGAAAAATTTTATTCTCTTTATTTTATTTAGTGTAATGGGACTTTTACTAAATGATTTAATTGTGTGGTTTACAACTTATGAGTTTAATATTTATTACTTACTTGGTAAAGTTATAGCAACTGCTATTGTAATGATATTTAACTTTATCACAAGAAAATTATTTTTAGAGTAAAGTATCATAATTTATAAATGTATTAAATAGTTATTTATATTAATTAGAATATGTTATAATTATAATAGAGTTGATTTTTTATAATGGCAACTCTAATATTTTATAAATAAATGTAGAGGTGTTTGGATGAAGGCATTAATTTTAAATTCAGGATTAGGAAGTAGAATGGGTGATATAACTTGTACTCATCCTAAATGTATGACAGAAATTGATGAAAAAGAAACAATTGTGAGTAGACAATTAAGATTGTTGAAAGAATGTGGAATTAATGAAATTGTAATGACTACTGGTTATTTTAATGAGTTATTACAAGAATATTGTGACAATTTAGATTTAGGTTTAAATATAAAATATATTAATAACCCAAAGTATAAGGAAACAAATTATATATATTCTATATATTGTGCTAAAGATGATTTACATGATGACATAATTATGATGCATGGAGATTTAGTCTATACCTTAGAAATATTAAAAGCGATAATTAAAGATCCAAGAAGTGTAATGACAGTAAGTTCTACAGCCCCATTGCCTAAAAAAGATTTTAAAAGTGTAATTAAGAATAATAACATTCAAAAAGTAGGAATTGATTTTTTTGAGGATGCTATGATGGCTCAGCCATTATATAAAATTAATAAAAAAGATTGGGAAATATGGCTAAGTAGTATTGTTGAATTTTGTGAACATGATAATGTAAAGTGTTATGCAGAAAATGCATTTAATGCAGTTTCCAATCAATGTATTATTTATCCATTTGATATAAAGAATGAATTATGTTCAGAAATTGATGACTTAGACGATTTAAAAAATATATCAGTTAAATTAAAACAGTATAAGTTAGGAGAAAAGTAAGTAATATGGAAAAAACAGTATATATGGTAATGTCTACTGATGTTATTCATGGAGGACATATATCTATAATAAAAAAAGCAGAAAAATTAGGTAGATTAATTATAGGGGTTTTATCAGATGAAGCTATTGCTGGATATAAAAGATTTCCTTTAATTCCATTTGAAGAGCGAAAAATTTTATATGAAAATATTGAGGGTGTTTCTGAGGTAGTGGAACAAACTACGTTAAGTTATAAAGAAAATATTTTAAAATTAAAACCTGATTATGTAGTACATGGGGATAATTGGATTAATGGATATCAAGAACCTATTCGCCAAGAAGTTATTGAAATTCTTAAAACTTATGGAGGAGAACTTATAGAATTTCCATATTCTAATGATCCAAAATATAAAGCTATTGATGATAGAACTAGAATTGAATTATCTCTTCCTGATTTTAGAAGATCAAGATTAAAGAGATCATTAGGTTGTAAATCACTAATAACAGTAATGGAAGCACATAGTGGTATTACTGGATTGATTGTTGAAAAAACTATGGTAGAAGAAAAAGGCGGGGTAAAACAATTTGATGCTATGTGGGTTAGTTCATTATGTGACTCTACTGCTAAAGGTAAGCCAGATATCGAACTAGTCGATATGACTTCGAGATTTAGAACAATTGATGATATTATGGAAGTAACAACTAAACCCATTATTTTTGATGGTGATACTGGGGGATTAAAAGAACATTTTGTATATACTGTTAGAACTTTGGAAAGAATGGGTGTCTCTATGGTCATTATCGAAGATAAAATAGGTCTTAAGAAAAATTCTTTATTTGGCACAGAAGTACAACAAACACAAGATAGTATTAAAAATTTTTGTGAAAAAATAAAAGCGGGTAAGAATGCTCAAAAAAGTGATGACTTTATGATTTGTGCAAGAATTGAAAGTTTAATTTTAGAGGCTGGAATGGAGGATGCGTTAAAACGTGCTGCTGCGTATGTAAAAGCTGGTGCCGATGCCATTATGATCCATAGTAGAAAAACTGATCCAGATGAAATATTTGAATTTGTAGAGAAATTTAGATCAAAAGATAGCAATACGCCTATTGTTGTTGTTCCAACCTCATTTAATCAAGTTACTGAAGAAGAATTTAAAAAACGTGGTGTAAATATAGTAATTTATGCAAATCAATTAACAAGAGCAGGTTTTCCTGCCATGCAAAATGTTGCCAAAACAATTTTGAAAAATCATAGAGCTAAGGAAGTCGATGATAACTGTATTTCTATTAAAGAGATCATTACATTAATACCAGAAGATTATTAGGAGGTTTCTATGCAAAAAATTTTAAATTCAAATAATAATTATCATGATATACAAAAATGCATGGAAAATTCTCATTGCAAAAATATTTTGTTAGTATGTGGTTCATCATTTTATAACTCAATATTAGATAAAAGAATTAAAGAAATTGCAAATAAGTTAGAAATAAATATACATTATTTTAGTGATTTCGAACCTAATCCATCATATGAGTCAGTATGCTTAGGTGTTGAAAAATTCAATAAATATAATTGTGATTTTTTAATAGTTGCAGGTGGTGGGAGTGCTATTGACGTTGCAAAATGTATAAAATCATTTGTAAGGATGGACCATAATAAAAACTATTTAGAACAAGAAATTATTCCCAATAATATAGAAATATTGGCTATTCCTACAACTGCTGGTACAGGAAGTGAAGCTACTAAATTCGCAGTAATTTATTATAATGGAATAAAGCAATCTGTTGAAAATGGAAGTATTATCCCACAATATGTTTTATTTGAACCATCATTTTTAAAAACATTATCATTGTATCAAAAAAAAGCTACTGTACTTGATGCATTTAGTCATTCAGTGGAGTCTTTATGGTCAATAAATTCTACTGATAAAAGTATTGAATATTCAAAAAAAGCAATAAAATTAATTGTTGAAAATTTTGAAAAATATTTAAAAAATGACGAAACAACTTTTGAAAATATGATGATAGCATCTAATTACGCTGGTAAAGCTATTAACATAACAAAAACAACAGCAGGTCATGCTATGTGCTATAAATTAACTAGCTTATATAAAATAGCTCATGGTCATGCTGCTATGCTTATAAATTCAGAATTATTACCATTTATGATGGATAATTCAAATCGTTGCAAGGACTTACGTGGTGAAAAACACTTAAACAAAATTTTTGTTATGATTTCTGATTTATTAGATTGTAGTAATTTAGAAGAATTAAAAAATTATTTTAGGGAATTATTAAAAAAATTAGATTTATATAATATTTCAGTTGATTATCAAGATATAAAATTGTTAGTAAATTCTGTTAACGTAGATCGTTTATCGAATAATCCAGTTATTTTAGAAGATATCGATATCAAAGAAATTTATACAAAGTTATTTGATAGGATAATGGAGGTAACAAATGAAAGTAATTGATTTTGTAAAAGTTTTAAATTCTGAGTTTTATACAGGTGTTCCAGACTCTCAATTAAAACCACTTTGTAATTATTTAATGAATACTTATGGAATTGATAGTAAGCATCATATTATTGCAGCTAATGAAGGTAATTGTGTGGGTTTAGCTGCAGGCTATTATTTAGCAACTTCTAAAATTCCAGTTGTTTATATGCAAAACAGTGGAGAGGGTAATATCGTTAATCCTGTAATGTCTTTATTAAATGAAAAAGTTTATAATATACCAATGATTTTTGTTATTGGCTGGAGAGGAGAACCAGGAGTACTTGATGAACCTCAACATATATATCAAGGAGAAGCTACAATTCAACTATTGAATGATATGCAAATTGATAATTATATTATTGGAAAAGAAACAACTGTAGAAGAGCTAGAACAAGTAATGAAAGAATTTCGTCTAAAATTAGAAGAGGGAAAGCAAGTTTCTTTTGTAATTAAGAAAAATGCTTTAGAATATGAAGATAAAAAAATCTATCAAAATAATAATAAAATGAGTAGAGAAGAAATTATTGAACATATAGTTAAGGTAAGTAAAACTGATCCCATTATTTCTACAACTGGTAAAGCAAGTCGTGAATTATTTGAAATTAGAGAAAGAAATAATCAATCTCATGAATATGACTTTTTAACTGTCGGTTCTATGGGACATTCTTCATCTATAGCATTAGGAATTGCAATTCAAAAACCACAATCTAAAATATGGTGTATTGATGGAGATGGAGCTTTATTGATGCATATGGGCTCAGTTGCTGTGATGGGTTCAATTAATCCTAAAAACTTAGTACATATCTTAATTAATAATGGTGCTCATGAAACAGTTGGAGGTATGCCAACTGTATCTAGTGATATTAATATTTCAAAAATTGCAGAAGCCTGTGGATATAAAGAAATATATAGTGTTAATAATTTTAAAGATTTAGATGAAGCATTAGTTAAGGCTAAATCAAATAATCAATTGACATTTATTGAGGTAATGTCTTCATTAGGAGCAAGGGATGATTTGGGTAGACCAACTACAACTGCTAGAGAAAATAAAGAAAATTTTATGAGATATTTAAATAATTTATAAAGAGTTACTATTTTCTCTTTTTTTT
>CANQKU010000064.1 GCA_947624535.1 uncultured Bacilli bacterium | reverse complement strand
GGGGGGTATCATGGATATGATAGAGAAAATGAGGTGGACAAAAAAATGGTCAATAAAAATTATAAAATGATAATTGGAATAGTTATTGGAATAATAGTAAGTAGTATAGGTGTTTATGCAGCAGCATCTCTTCCAAGTAGTGAAGTAACTTATGATAATAGCACGTCAGGAATAAAGTCTGAAAATTTACAAGGAGCAATAGATGAATTATATAGTAAAGCTAAAAATAATGCTAAGATTGTAGGATATGAGTATAATGAAACAGGAGAACATAGGTGTATAAATGGAGAAGAGTCAACATGTGTGAAAACAACTTGTTACACCAATAAACAAGTAGGTAGTTGTAAGCAAGGAACAATAATAAGATACTATGTAAACGATTATGAGTATCATTATTTTTACGTATTACATGATGATGGAGCCACAATTACGATGCAACAAAGAGAAAACACAGTAAGAAATGTTCCATGGCATGCAGGAAGTAATGATAATAGAAATGGTCCTGATACAGTATTACCAATTTTAGAGGGAGCGACTTCTACATGGACAAATGTAAATATAATAGAATATACACCAGGTGTGACCAATTTATTTGAAAATGAATTTACAGGTTGTGATTATAATAATAGAGCTTCAGGAGATTATACAATAAAATGCGAGTCAAATACATATGATAGCACAACTTTAGGAACAAGAAAAGCAAGAGCAAGAATGATTACAATACTAGAAGCTCAAAAAGTAGGTTGTATAGGTACTAAAAATGGAAATACGTGTCCACAATATATGTATAATTATTTATATAATTCAAAAGAATACGGAGGAAGCTATGATGATAATACAATTAATGAAAGTGGAGTATATAATTGGCATTATTGGACTATGTCTGCTTACTCTATCGATACTATTCGTGTATGGCGTGTACTTCGTGATGGCTATGTAAATCCTGTTGAGACTTCTGATGCTGGACTTGGTGCTAGAGCCGTTGTAGAAATCAATAAAAGCTAACATTTTAGTAAATACAATTACAAAAATCTTATATCCTTAGCACTTGCACTTGACAAGTGCTAAAAGTAGTGCTACTATTTCTATTGGAGGGATATATATGAAGAAAAAACAATTTAAAGCAGAATCTAAAAGATTATTGGATTTAATGATTAATTCTATTTATACTAATCAAGAAATTTTTATGAGGGAGTTAGTTTCTAATGCCAGTGATGCTATAGATAAATTATATTATCTATCATTAACAGACCATAAAGTAAAAGTAAAGAAAAAAGATTTTCAAATTAAGATTGATGTAGACAAAGAAAATCGAATGATTTCTATTACTGATAATGGAATTGGTATGGATAAAGATGAACTTGAAAAAAATCTTGGAACAATTGCTGAAAGTGGTAGTCTTCTTTTTAAAGCAGCTCAAGACGAAAAAAAGAAGATGGATGTTATTGGACAATTTGGTGTAGGATTTTATTCTGCATTTATGGTAGCTAAAAACATAAAAGTTATCAGTAGAAAATTTGATCAAGAACAAGCTTACATTTGGGAAAGTGATGGAGTTGACGGATTTAGTATTGATGAATATAACTACGATAATTATGGAACAAAAGTTATTTTAACTTTAAAAGAGGATAGTGAAGAAAATAGTTATAGTGATTTTCTAGATTCATATAAAATTAGTGAAATTGTAAAAAAATATTCTAATTATATTACGTACCCAATTGTTATGGATATGGAAAAAAGCGTCTTGAAAGAAGGTTCAAAGGACGAATATGAAACAAAAATAGAAGAAGAAACTCTAAATAGCATGATTCCTATTTGGAAGAAAAATAAAAAAGACGTAAAGGAAGAAGAATACAATCGTTTTTATACGGATACTTACTACGACTATGAAAATCCAGCTAGAATTATTACTTCTAATGTAGAAGGAAAATGTAGTTATCGCTCACTTTTATTTATACCTAGTCATGCTCCATATGACTTATACACTAAAGAATATAAGAAGGGTTTAGCACTTTATTCTAATGGAGTTTTAATTATGGATAAGTGTGAGGATTTATTACCTGATTATTTTGGATTTGTTAAGGGATTAGTTGATAGTGAAGATATTTCATTAAATATTTCTAGAGAGATTTTACAACAAGATTATCAAGTAAAATTGATTGCTAAAAGTATTGAAACAAAAATTAAAAAAGAATTAGAAAGCATGTTAAAAGATGATCGAAAATCATACGAAAACTTTTTTAAGAATTTTGGTATGCAACTAAAATTTGGTATTTATAATGACTATGGAATGCATAAAGATGTATTGAAAGATTTAATTATGTTTTATTCTTCAAAGGATAAAAAATTAACTACATTAAAAGAATATGTTTCTCGTATGAAAAAAGATCAAGAAAAGATTTTCTATGCTTGTGGAGAAACAATTGATAAAATTGACTTATTACCTCAAGTAGAAGGAGTAAAAGATAAGGGATACGAAGTATTATATTTAACTGAGTATGTTGATGAGTTTACTCTTCAAATGTTAATGGAATATGAGGATAAAAAGTTTGTAAATATTTGTAGTGAAAATATAGATTTAGACAGTGAAGAAGAAAAGAAAGCTTTAGAACAAGCTAATGAAAATAGTAAAGATATGTTTGAGGCTATGTTAACGACTTTAGATTCAGAAGTTAAAGAAATTAGATATACAAATAAGTTAAAAAATCATCCTGTATGTTTAACAAGTAAAGGAAATGTTTCTGTAGAAATGGAAAAAGTAATTAATTCGATGCCTACTGATGAAAAAATTAAAGCTGAAACGATTTTAGAAATTAATGAAAATCATCCTATTGTTAAAAAGCTAGAAAAACTTTATAAACAGGATAAAACTCAGTTAGAAAAGTATACAAAAGTATTATATGCTCAAGCTAGATTAATTGAAGGATTACCAATAGAAAATCCAACAGAAATTACTAATTTAATATGTGATATTATGTCATAATAGTGTTAATAAAAAATAAGAAATTTTTAGGTTAAATTCTTATTTTTTTCTTTGAAAAATATCTAAGATATGGTATAATATGCAAGAAGGAAGTGGTAGTAGTGACTGAGTTAAAAGATGTAAAAGGTGTTGGACCTAGAGCTATTAGTCTTTTAAATAAAATTGGAATTTTTACTATAGAAGATTTAGTTACTCACTATCCATTTCGTTACGATATTTTACAACGTTGTGACTTATCAAAAGTAGAAGATGGAAGTCATATTGTTATTGATGGTAAAGTTGAAAGTATTCCTATTTTAATGAGATTTAAAGCAGGGTTAAATAAGATGAACTTTCGTCTAGTAACAGCAACTGGCGTTGTGGGTGTTTCTATATTTAATAGAGCTTTTTTAAAAAGCAAATTAGGAGTTGGAACTGGTGTTACGGTAATTGGAAAAATTGATAAGACAAAAAATGTTATAACAGCATCAGAAATAAAATTAGAAACATTACCAAATAAAGTAAAAATAGAGCCAGTTTATCATTGCACTAGTGGCTTGACTAACAAGAATTTATGTACGTATATTAATATGGCTATATTAATGTATGGAAAAGAAATACCAGATTATATACCAAAAACTTATATTGAAAAGTATCATTTTTTAAATAAAAAAACTGCTTTAAATATTATTCATAATCCATCAACTGAAGAAAAATTAAAAGAAGTAAAAATTAGGTTAAAATATGAAGAATTATTTTCTTTTATGTTGAAAATTAATTATTTAAAGATGGAGAATAAAAAAAATAATCAAGGTCTTAGCAGAAAAATTGATAGAAAAAAGTTAGATCAATTAGTGAAGAATATTCCATTTCAACTTACTGGTGATCAGATGAAAGCTGTTGAAGAAATTATTGATGATTTAGAAAGTAATCGTAGAATGAATAGATTATTACAAGGTGATGTTGGAAGTGGAAAAACTATTGTTAGTTTTATCGCAATGGTTGCTAATTATTTGAGCGGCTATCAAAGTGCATTAATGGCCCCAACAGAGATATTAGCTGTTCAGCATTATCAAAATTTAAAAGAGTTTTTAAAAGGAACTTCTATTAATATTGAACTTTTAACAGGATCTACTTCTAAAAAAGATAAAAGCTATATTTATGAGGAATTAAAATCAGGAAAAGTAGATATGATTATTGGGACTCATGCCTTAATTCAAGAAGAGGTTGAATATCATAATTTAGGTTTAGTTATTACTGATGAACAACATCGATTTGGAGTAAATCAGAGAACTAATCTTCAAAATAAGGGTTTAAAGCCAGATATTTTATATATGAGTGCTACACCAATTCCTAGAACGTATGCTTTGACTATTTATGGTGATATGGATATGTCTATCATTAAGGAAAGACCTAAGGGAAGACAAGCTATTGATACATATGTAAAAAGTAATGAAGAAATAAAAGACGTACTAGAAATGATGTATGAAGAATTAAAACAAAATCATCAAGTTTATGTAATAGCGCCATTGATTGAAGATAGTGAAAATTCTGATTTGGCAACTGTATGTAAATTGAAAGATCAAATGACTTTGGCATTTGGAAAGAAGTATAAAATTGATATTATTCATGGTAAGATGGCAAGTGCTGCTAAGGAATTAATTATGCAAGAGTTTGCGCAAGGGACAATCCAAATTTTAATCTCTACTACAGTAATTGAGGTAGGAGTTGATGTTCCAAATGCTACTACTATGGTAATTTTTGATGCCAATCGCTTTGGACTTTCAACACTTCATCAGCTGCGTGGACGAGTTGGTAGAGGAAGTGCCAAGTCACAATGTATTTTAATTAGTAACTCAGATACAAAACGTTTGGATATTATGAAGCAAACTAATGATGGATTTATTATTAGTGAAGAAGATTTTAAATTACGTGGACATGGTGATTTATTTGGAACGAAGCAAAGTGGGGATATGGAATTTAAAATTGCTAATCTGAGAAGTGACTATAAAATTTTATTGCAAGCTAAAAAGGATTCTAAAGAATATTTGGAAAGTAAAGAAAGTGAAAAAGAATCAATTAAAAATATGCTAATTGAAACTATTAATAGTAATTAAATTATATATTAAGATCTAATTAAGGATTAAAAATAGCTAATTAATGCTTAGAATGTCAATTTTTTGAACAGGCTAGAAAATTTTCTTGACAAAATCATAAATATATGGTAATATGTTATATCGGTGAGAGCATATAAGCATATAATATATTGTATGTGAGCTATGCTGGAATTATAGTATTAATTCTACACGAGCGTCATGCACGGAGTCACTATAAAAAATTAGTACCCTGTGTTTTTTTATCGCTATAAAGCATAGAGTAATAAATGGGAAAGGAGATGAACCTAAGTGAAAGAACAGGATAAAAAATTACTAAAAAAATTAGGTTATGATGTCCATAAAAAAAATGTAAGAGTTTTAAATGATGCTATTAATTTAGTAGAAGAATGTATGAGTGAATACAATCAACAACAAATTGGTGAATTAGTTTATAATAAGAGCTCATTTATTTATGTTGAGTTAAGATGCTATTATGAAATTGGATTAAATCAATTAGCTACTGAACTTTCAATGGCACATGAAAAACGTAACTTTAAAAATATAGATATGGAAACATATGCTAGTGTATTTGGAGATAATTTTAAACCTACATTAGAAGAATCGATTGTTTCTATAGCTAACTATAAGGCAAAACAACATCAAAAACAATGTGTAAATGTCAAGACAAAACGACCAAATGAAGCAGCAGTAAAGATTGTCACACAAGCTGCTATGTAAAGTAAAAAAAATATTACATAAAATATTAAATTAGAATTGACTTTTTATAATTTATAATTTATGATTAGGGTGCATGATGGTTTAATATCATGCTGATATATTACTCATTGATATATAGGATGAGTATATATTCAACCGAACCCCCTGAAGAGTCAGCGAAAGCTGGCTCATTTTTGTTTTTT
>CANQKU010000063.1 GCA_947624535.1 uncultured Bacilli bacterium | reverse complement strand
ACCATATCCACTATTCTTTAATGTATAGTCTCCTACTGTTATACTACTATAGAAATATCCTCCTACTATATATCCTCCATCTCTAGTTTGTGCAACTGAATTTATTTGGTCATTAGAACTTCCTTCAAAACTCATTGCCCATTTTACGTTACCTTTCTCACCATACTTGATTAGTAGTCCATCAGTATAACCTGAACTGCTATTATTATTGAATTTATATTCTCCTACTGTTATACTGCTGCTATAGAAATATCCTCCTACTATATATCCTCCATCACTAGTTTGTGCTACTGAAGTTATGTAGTCATTACTACTTCCTCCAAAACTCGTCGTCCATTCGACGTTACCTTCCTCACTATACTTGATTAGTAGTCCATCATAAGATCCATTACTATTTAATTTGTAGTCTCCTACTGTTATACTGTTAGAGAAATATCCTCCTACTATATATCCTCCATCTCTAGTTGCTGATACTGAAAAAATACTTGCTCCTATTATGGATTTATTCCATTCTAATTCTCCTAGGCTATTAAATTTTCTTAAACTATTACCATAACCTACTATACAGCTATGGTCATTTGTTTCGTCTACTGAAGCAACACTTATATCAGATATATGCCATTCTAGTTCATTTGTATTGCTATATTTTCTTAATCCTACTTCTCCTATTGTTCCTCCTACTATATATCCTCCATCACTGGTTTGAACTACTGTACTTATTTGGTCACTACTACTTTTTCCTATTGATGTAGCAGTTATAGCGATGGGGTTGGCTAGTTCTTTTGGTTCGTATTTGATTAGTAGTCCATCGCCAAATCCATTATTATTGAAAGTATAGTCTCCTATCGTTATTGTATCTCCTTGATTTCCAGACCAACGTCCTCCTAATATACAGTCTCCATCGCTTGTTGATGATACTGATTTTAGAACTGTACGGTTGTCCATATCTTTATTCCATTCTAATTTTCCTAAACTATTATATTTTCTCAATGAATGTAAGCCACATACTATATAACCCTGGTCATTTGTTTCAAATACTGAATAAAATGAAGAATCTGTTTCCCATTCTAATTCAAAAGTACTACTATATTTTTTCATGCCAAAATTCATTCCCACTACTATATAGCCTCCATCACTGGTTTGTGACGCAGACTCCACTCCGAGCTGGTTATAGCCGCTAATTGCCGTTACCCATTTGACTTCATTACTACTATTATACTTGATTAGTAATCCATCTTCATTTGATCCTTCACTTGTTAGTTGTTGCTCTCCTACCGTTATACTGCCTCTAAAATATCCTCCTACTATATATCCTCCATCACTGGTTTGTGCTACTGAATTTACACAGGTATCAATACTTCCTTCCAAACTTTTTGCCCATTCTACACTATTATCTGCTCTATACTTGATTAGTAATCCATCTCGATATGATCCTTCACTTGTTAGTTGTTGCTCTCCTATCGTTATACTGCCACTAAAATATCCTCCTACTATATATCCTCCATCACTGGTTGTTGATACTGATGTTATGTCTGTTTTAATAGAATTATCCCATTCTAATTTTCCTAGGCTATTATATTTTATTAAAATCCTTCTTCCACCTACTATATACCCCTGATCATTTGTTTCAGCTACCGAATAAACATCCATAGAAGATACATTCCATTCTAATTCATTTGAGCTACTATATTTTCTTAAGCCCACTTCTCCTGTTCCTCCTATTATATATCCTCCATCACTTGTTCCTAATACTGATCTTATTTCATCGGTAGATTTTCCTCCAATATTCGTTGCCCATGCCGGTGTCATTGTTTCTTTTGCTTCTCTTGATGCTCCTATTCCAAAGTAATATACATTGTTTGTTATTTCATATTTTTCATCTTCTGTTTTTATTTCTACCGCTTTATATAATCCTTCTCTTAAGTTTGCTTCTATTTCTCCTTGGGCGTTTGTTGTTAGTGTATAATATGTTTTTCCATTTATTTCTTCTTTTTCTCCTAATATGTTGTATTTACTGTCTAATGCTAGTTGTTCTGTTCCATCATCTACATTGTATATTGCAAATTTTGTGCCTGGTAATACTGCCTCTGTTTCTCCATCTTTCTTTATTAATTTAAATGATGGGCTATCTTCTATTGTTACTGTTACTATGTTATTATCATTATCTACATCGTATCCTTTTATTTTGCCTTCTTTTATTTCCATAGTTAATGAACCTTCTCCATTTTTGGTTACATAGAAGGTTATATCTTTTACTTGTGCATATCCATTTGGAGCTAATAATTCTTTTAATGTATATGTTTGGTCTATTCCTCTTAAAGCTTCATATTCGTATAAGTTTTGTATTGTTATACTTCCTTGTCCATCTGTTGTGTAGTCATTTATCTTTTCTGTTCCTTTAAATAATCTGAATTTTGCTCCTTCTAGTGGTGTATCTTCTCCTTTTACTACTTTATTTATTTTTAATGTATATTCTGGTATTTTTTCGTTGTCTATTTTTAATGTTATTACTGGTATGTCTACATCTGCTCCAGTTACTGTATTTTCTACTACTAAATTTTGTCCATTATCTTCTGTTACACTTGCACTATAGTTTCCACTTCCATCATTATTAATTGTAACTTTTATTGGGCTTGCCAAATAATACCCATCTGCTTTTATTTCTTCTAGGGTATATTGCTCTCCTATACTTAATCCTATTAAAGTTGCCTCTCCACTTGCATTTGTTGTTATGCTTCTTCCATCTTCATAATTCTTTCCTATTACTTTAAAGCGTACTCCATTTAAAGGTGTACCTGCTCCTTTTGCTGTTTTTACTATTTTTAAGCTTGCTTTTACTTCGTCTTCTACTTGTACTTGTACTTTGTATCCTTGGTCATCATGTGGTTGTATTACTTGTATATCTTTTGCTGTATTTCTTGTTGTTTGTTCTTCTACAATTTTTAATTCTCCATTTGCTTCTGTTGCTCTAAATTTTACCTCTGTTTCATTTAGTTCATAGCTTGTTGGGCTTTTTATTTCTTTTATTACATATGTTCTATCTACATATAAATTAGGTAATGTTAGTTTTCCACTTATATCTGTTACTCTTGTTTTTCCTTCTTCGGCATTTTCTTCTTTTATGTAATATGTTGCTCCTGATACTGTATTTACTTTTCCTTTTTGGTATTTTATTAATTCTAAGTCATATTGTTTTGCTATCATTAATCCTACTTTATTTGGCTCTGTTTGTGTTGGGTATTTTCCTTCTGCTGTATCCAAACTAAAGTATACTGCGTGGTGGCTATATGATACTTGGTTATAACTTAATCCTCCTGGTATGCTTACTTCATAACTTATTTCATATTCTGCATCTTTTTTAATTTTATTTGTTCCTAAATCTATTAAATAGCTTTTTATATTTGTAAAGTCTGTTGTATCGTCTCTCCAATTATTGCTTGGTAGTGTTATATCTTCTGTAGCATTTATTTTATCACTATAATATACTTTTGCTATTGATTGTAATTCTGCTGGTAATGTTAGTTTTCCTTTCATTGTTGTATTAAAGTCAGAATCTAATGCTCCTCCATTTATTACATATCTATTTCCGGTATATGGAATTCTTCCTAATATTACTACTTCACTTATTGTGTTACTATAGTTATTTGTTAATTGTATATTTATTTTTGCTGAATTTTGTGTTTTTTCTACACTTGCTATCTGTGGGGCTATTGTTTCGCTATTTTTACTATCATATTCTGTTATTGTTTCACTTGTAAGTAATGAACTTGGTGATAATAGGTTTAAGCCTATACTCGCTTTTCCTATATTTTCTGTTTTATTTAAGTTTCCATTTACATCATTTGTATCTTGAATTTTATTCCAATAATCTACTGCATTTGCATTACTATATTGTAACTCTACTTGCTCCATTTTGGTTGTTATTCTTGGATCTGGTGTTATGTTACAATCTATTACTACATCAAATGTTGTAGGAGTATTATTTTCTGTGTTTATCTTTATATAGTAATTTTCTCCTTCTTTATATTGCTCAGAACTTACTATTCTTACACTTGTATTTAGACTTCTTACTTCATTTATTTCTACATCTACTATATCTTTTGGAAGTTTTACTAAAAATGCTCCATTTTTCCATTTTGTTTGGTTATATGCTGTGTTTGCTTCTGCTTTTAAGGTTATTTTAAAGTTTTTTTCCGTTACTTGTGTTGATATTGAAGTTTTATTTAAATTTATACTTGCAATTGCATATGGTGCTTCATACTGTGCATTTGCAGTATCTACTTTTATTAATTCATCTCCTATATATCCAGCTAATGTTGACTTAATGTGTTCTAATTCCATAAATGCATCTAAATCATAATGTTCTTTAATATATTCATCATCTAATTGTTTTATATTATACACATATAGGCTTGCTCTTTCGTTTGTTGTTGTTGTTTCTACTCTTATATGTTTTACTGGTCTATTATATGTGTATGGATTATTTGCATTGTATTGATTCCAATTGCTTTTATCAAATGTTCCTAAAAGTTCTCCTGTTTCATCATCAAATACTTTTATTTCTCCTGCTTCTCCTAATAATGATGATGGGTTTGAAAAATAAATTCCTACATTGCTAGTTAATTCTTCCATACTCTCACTATCAGAATTTGCTTTTATGAATTCATCTGATACTTGTGCTTCATTATTTTTTGTTTCTTTCATTATTATTTTTTTATTTCCATAATTTGTTCCTACAAAACTATACCATGTTACTAAATAATTATCATCTTTTTCTTCGCTTGATAAACCATTATATATTTTTAATGGTTTTTCTTTTGATATTATATATCGACTTATTGGTTCATATATATGTTTTCCTACCGTTATACTAAATGATGATTTATATATATTTCCTGTTGTTGATTGTGGTTTTTCATATGTTAAAACAATTGTTGATTCTGGTTTATTTGATACTTCTGGATTATTAAACTCACTATTTGTATTATTATGACCTTCATAATATGCTTTTACTGGTATACGTAATTCTACTGTTTCTATTCCTGTAGCCTTATATGCTTCTAAAGGATATACTACTTTTATTGTATAACTATTACTTCTTGATATTGTATTTGTTACTATTTTTGTGCCATTATCTAATGTAGATTCTCTTTCTATTGTAAATTTTCTTGTATTTGGTTCATAATTAAATTCTACATTACTACTTGTACATTCTACTCTTAAAGGTGCTTGATCATTAAATAATGGTATTGTTCCTTCTACTACTGATTTCTTTAATATTAATTCTTCTTTTGTTTCTCTAGTACTTACTGTAAAATCTAATTGCAATTCATCTTTTTCTTCATCTATTGCTGTTTCTATGTCTCCTTTTTGATTTGTATTTGTTATCTGTACTCCTACACTTCCATGCCAATCTACATCAAATTGTACTTCTTTTGTAATTTGTACTCCTTGTTCTTGTCCGTCTGGTATATATGTTCCTGTTAATTTTACTGTTCCTTTTTTGCTGTATTTACTTGTATCATTATTGGTTATAGCTGATTTTATAATTCCTGAAATCAACTTTTGTGAACCATTATTTACTGTATTTAATCTTATTGTTTTTATATCATTTCCTATCGTATTTTCACTTATTATTTTGTCTTGAGGCAAACTTGTTTGAAGAGTAAAGTTTTCACCATTTATTGTTATTACACCATTTTCTAAACGTCCATTGGTTTGTACTTTAAGCTCCATGTATAAAGTATCTGTTTCTTTTACTTTTCTACAGGTTCCTCTTATTCCCTCTGCTACTCCATCATGATTTAAATCACGCAAAAAGAAGGCATCAAACTTTACACATTCGTCTGTACCTGTTACATTTTCGTCGCCTGTTTTTACTGGGTCATATGTCATTGACCTTGCAATTTCACCCATATCTTGAGGCTTTATATGGTTATAGTTTCCCACTAAAGCTATTACAAGTGCTATTGCTACTGCAAGTACACTTGCTC
>CANQKU010000062.1 GCA_947624535.1 uncultured Bacilli bacterium | reverse complement strand
CCCCCCAGGGCTTTTGTCAAGAAAATTTTGTACAAAAAAAAGACCCCGTATTTTGGGTCACTTCATACTATATTTCTATAGCTTCTAATTTTTTTACAACGTCTTTTGTTACGTCTACAGCTTTATCTCTTAGACTTTCAGCAGTTTTCTTTAATACAGGGGTACCTTTTTCAATTGCTAAATTTACTAATTCATCAGCTTTTTGTTTAATTTCTTCACCTTTTTTCTTAGCAATCTTTAGTACTTTTTCTTTATCTAAATCTTCTAATTCTTTTTTAATTTCTTTAATCTTTTTATCAAATTCTGCTTTAACTTCATCTTTATCTAATGATTTTACTTGATTAATAATTTCTTCAATTTTATGTTTTAAATCTTCTCTAGTATCTTTTCCTTTTTTAGGTGCAAATAATACACCTAATCCTGCTCCTAATGCTGCTCCTGCAACAAATTTTCCCATTCCTTTTTTACTCATTCTTATCATCCTCTTTCTTTTTTCTTTTAAATATTTTATCTATGCATAATGCAACACTATTAATTACTTTACTACTAATTAAGTCTATGCCAGTAGTAAGTCTATTCATTACATTAAATGCCCCATTTAATGAGTTAACTTTATCTTCTAAATTGCTCATTAACTTTTCCGCTCTATCCATTAGTTGAATAGCTCGTATTCCTAAAATAATTAATACTATAAATAATATTATTCCAAATAGATAAAACAACATTGGTAACACACTTTCTAACATTTCTTTCTCCTTTTTTATTATTGATCATACATTGAGTCAATTAAGTCAAATAGATTATCATCATCTATATCTTCTTGAGTCTCTGTATCTTCTTTGATTACTACTTCTTTTTCTTCTTCAATTTCAGGTTTAGGTACGACTTGTGGAGTTTCTTCTTCCTCATCTATTTCTATATCTTCTTCATAATTTTGTTGTTGAACTCGTCTACCTGTTGCTTTTTCTTTGGAGATATCTTTATAGTCTACATTATATTCTAACCCTAAATCTTCAAAATATTCTTCAGCATCTCCTACAGTTACTTTTTTAACCTGTGGCATATCTTGAGCAGCACTCAAATCTAATAATGGATTTGGATCTGTCTCTTCAATATCTTCTTCTATCTCATCACTGATATCTTCAAATTCTTTTTCAATATCATCAGCTAAACTTCCATAAGCTTTCTTTCTTACTTCATCAAAGTCTAAATTTTCTTTAGCATAACTACTAGTAAGTCTAATTTCTTTTTTATCTCTAATATCATCTTTTTTATAATTCTTATCTAATATTCCATAAATTGGAGAAATAATAGGAGATGGTTTAAAGTAAGTTCTTTCTTCTTTTTTCTCATATAGTCCATGCTCTTTTTCAGGAATTTCAAAGTCATCAAGCCCATATGGCTTTGATTTTTTTTCTTTTTCTTGTTTCTTTTCAACACGTTTTATTTCTTTAACTTCTTTTTTACTTAACTCTTCATCTATCTTTTTTTCTTTTTTAACAACAGGAGCTTCATCCACTCTAAAATCTTCATCCATTACTGGAAATTTAAATTCCTTTTTTTCTTCATGTTTTTTTATTTCAAAATCTTCATCTAATAGTTCAGTATCTTCATCTCTTATTATTGGTTCTTTTCTTTCAGGTTGAACAATCTTTTTAGCAATTGGTTTAGATGGTTTAACTGGCTCTTCTTTTCTTACCTTTTCTCTTTTCAGTTCCTTTTTCTTTGGTTTTTCTTCTACTTCAACATATTCTTCTTCAAAAAGAGCATTCTTTAGTTTATCTAATAATTTCATAAGATATCTACTCTCCCTCTTCTATTTTTATTTCATCTTCATCATTTTCTTCAATAGTATCAAATTCTTTTACATAATCTAAGAAATCAGTAGTATTTTTCTTAGTTTTAAAGATATTATAATTTTCTTCTTTATAATCTAATATATTTTCTCCTACAATAGTATCTAACACCTTATTATTGTAGTGAATAGATGATAATATAGTAGAAATATTAATACATGCTTCTTCTAAGTTTTCTTCTTTTACATAAGTCTCTATTTTCATATAATAATACATTGCTTCAATAAAATATTGATTATCTACTTTATTAATTTCAAAATATCCATATTTCTTGTTATTTTTTATTTTTTTTGAATAGAAAGAACTCCAATCTACTTTATAATCTTCTTTAATATTATGATATTTACTAACTACGTCAATATATAAATAATAATAATTTTGATATTGATCTTTTAGTGTAGCATTATATTCATTTTTTTCTAAGAAGATTAATCCCTTAGGAGTATAATAACTATATCCTTCAAAACTTACATTTTTTAACTTTGTATCTTTCTTTAATATGTTGTCTATTATCTCATCTATATTTTTATCATTAATTCTTTGAATACTACAACCTGTTAAAAATATAGAGAAAATAGAGAGTATTATCACTAATTTTTTCATTATTCACCTACTCTTATATTTCATTATAACAAATATTTGTAAAAATTAAACTATTTTCTATTCATTTTTTACTATTTTGGACATGATGTGCAACTGCTTTTAGGAAAAATATGGGTTTATTTTCTAATTTAAATCGTTCTTCATATTCAGTAGTTATCCAGTTTTGGATTTCTTTTTTATGGACATTTAATAATACTTCATCAAAGTAATAGTTATGTTTTGATAATGTCTCTAATGAATATGAAAATAAATCTTCATTATCAGTTTTCAAATGTATTTCTTTAGAATTAGTAAATATTTTATCATACTTATCTAAGTAAATTTCACTAGTTAGTCTTCTAAAATGGTGTCTAAGTTTTGGCCAAGGATCTGAAAAGTTTAAATAAATTCTACTTATTTCTTTATTAAAAACTTCATCTATTTCTAAAGCATTCATACGAATAAATAATAAATTAGGTAGATCTTCATCTAACTTTTCTATAGCTCTTACTACTATATTATCTAATCTTTCTATACCAATAAAATTAATATTAGGATATCTTTTAGCATTTTCTATAATAAATTTACCCTTACCCATTCCAATTTCAATGTAGATAGGATTATTATTATTAAATAGAGTAATCCACTTTCCACAATAGTCTTTAGGATTTTTAATTAATTTTTCACAAGAGTTTAGTTTAACTTCTTTATTTTTTACATTACGAATTCTCATATAATACCTCTTTCATAGTTATTTTATCACAACTTATATCTACTTGCATATAATAAAACGAATGAGGGAGTAATTTATGAATAATATGCCTTACTTAATGATACCAGATATGAATATGATGAATTATCCATTTCCTTATAATCCTAATCCTTCATCTAGTAAAATTATTGAATTAGAAGACCAAATAAATAGGTTATCTAGAGAGGTTAGAAGACTAGAACATAGAGTAAACAAATTAGAGAAAAAGAATCAACTATATATTTCTAAACCCAGTACTAATGAGGATGATGATTCTAGTATATATATGGTATAGAGCACAAACTAATGTGTTCTTTTTTAATTTTATTTTAATTACCACTTATTTTTACTAGTTTTGTGGTATAATAGAAAATAGGATGGTGTAAGGTATGAGCAAACTAGTCGAATTAGAAAAAGATGAATATGAAGATTTTGTTATTAATCATAAAACTAAATCACACTTTTTACAATCTTATGAATGGGGAGAATTTTCTAAAGAGAAAAAAAACTTATATCCTTATTATTTAGGACTTATAGATGATAATAAAAAAATTGTCGCAGCAACTTTATTATTAAAAAAATCTTTACCCTTAGGACTTTGTTATTTTTATGCTCCTAGAGGATTTGTTATTGATTTTTCAAATCAAGAATTAGTATTAGATATGACTAGAAAAATTAAAGAGTTTTGTAAACAAAAAAAAGCAATCTTTTTTAAAATTGATCCTGATATAATAAAGAATAAAACTAACTACTTAGGAGAAAACATAAACTCTTCTAAAGAAGCTAATCAAATATTTTCTTATTTAAAGTCAATTGGATATCGTCATTTAGGTTTTACTAAGAATTTTGAAACTAGTCAGCCAAGATATACTTTTAGAATTGACTTAACAAGTGATTTAGATACTATCGTAAGTCACTTTTCTAAAACAACAAGAAAACGTATTGAAAAAGCTAAAAAACTAGGTGTAGAAGTATCTATAGGATGCGAAAAAGATTTAGATACATTTTATCAATTAATGACTTTAACAGAAAATAGAAAAGACTTCGTTTCATATTCAAAAGACTATTATCAAAAACAATATGAAATATTTAGTAAGAAGAATATGGCTGTTTTATTCTTAGGAAAAGTTAATACTAAAAAAATTATTAAACAATATAATGAAGAATTAAAAAATATAGATAAACAACTACAAGATATTGATAAATCTAATCTTAGTAGAAATGCTAAAAATAAATTAAAAGATTTAACTAGTCAACAAGAGTTTTTAGAAAAAGAGATAAAAATATATAAACAAGCTCAAAAAGAGTATGGAGATATTATTTGTTTAAATGCTCATATGATTATAATTTATGGTAATAAAGCATGGGTTTTATATGCTGGAAATCATAATATTTTAACAGAAAGTTATGCTAACTATGCTACTTATTTTGAACATATTAAATATTGTAAAGAAAATAATATTGAGATTTATGATCAATTCGGTACTATTGGAGACTTAAGTAAAGATAATCCTAGACTTGGTCTACATGAATTTAAAAAGAAATTTGGTGGAGATTATATTGAATTTTTAGGAGAATTTGACTATGTATTAAAACCGTTTTTCTACTTTGTATTTCAAAAATTAGTACCATTTTATAGAAATATGATTTTAAATAAGTCTAAAAAGGAGTTAAAAAATGAAGTTAATAGAAATCAATAAACAAGAATTTAAAGAATTTTGTATGGAACAAGAAACTGATAACTTCTTTCAAAGTAGAGAATATGCTGAATTTGAAAGAAAATTAGGCTGGCATACATATTTTTTAGGTGTAGACCAAAATGGAAAGATAAAAGCTGCTACTATGTTATTATCTAGACAATTTAAATACTCAAAAACTAGAGTTTTTTATGCACCTAGAGGGTATATTGTTAATTTTAAAGATTTAGAACTACTTAGATTTTTCACCAAAGAGATTAAAAAATTTATTCAAGAAAGAGATGGAGCATTCCTAAGACTAGATCCATACTATCCATTAAAACAAATAGATACCTCAGGTAAATATGTTACTGGTGGATTTAATAATGAAAAAGTACTTACTATATTAAAAGAATTAGGATACCAAGAAAATCAATTTGTTCAAACTACACCTAATTTTATTTATACGCTTCCATTAAAAGATAAAACTATTGATGAATTATTTAAAAATTTAACTACTACATACAAAAGTATATTACATAATAATGAAGAAAAAGCTATTACTTGTAAAGAAGTAAATAAAGATAAAATACCTGCTATTATAGATTTATTTAAAACAAGTAAACATAAAATTAATTATTTAAAAAATTTAGTTAATCTTGATGAATTTTATGAAATATTTCAAGACGAAAATAAAATAAAAATTAATTCTGTAGAAATGGATATTGATACTTATTTAAAGAATTTAGAAGAAAAAAGTAAACAAACAAGTGAAGAAATTACTACTGAGTTAGAAACTATACAAAAATTACAATATGAATATGGTCATAATGTAGTAATGGGATATAATATTTCAATTTATCATGGTAAGGAAGTAACTACTATAGCTTTTGTTATTAATGATAAATTTACTAGTTTTCATCCACTTCATACTTTAATTTGGGAAACTATTAAACAAGCTAATCAAAATCAATTTGAACGATATAATTTTTATGGTATAGATAATGACTTTACTAAAAATAATGAACTATATCAATTTTATAAGGGATTTAATGGAGAAGTAGTTGAGTTAATTGGAGAATTTGATTTAGTTTTAAATAATTTTATATATAAAAGATATAACAAACATGCTAAAAAACATAATTCAAAAATTACGGATTTTTAAAAACTATCAAGCGATAGTTTTTATTTTGTTTATTTTTATTTAGAAATGACGACTACGGCACGGACACCCTCCTTGTACGTCGCACCAGCGCTGTCCAAGTTGCCGTAGTAGTCGACATACCACACATAGGACGAATTAGAAGAATCAG
>CANQKU010000061.1 GCA_947624535.1 uncultured Bacilli bacterium | reverse complement strand
ACACTCATCAAAACTCATGGCAATATCACTATCAAGCTTATTTTGAATTTTGATTGACTCTTCAGGGGTTAATAATAACTTTTTACCATCAATATGACTTTTAAAATAAACCCCCTCTTCAGTGATATCTTTATCCTTATTCTTGGCTAAAGAAAAGACTTGATAGCCACCACTATCTGTTAGAATAGCTCCATCATAATTCATAAATTTATGAAGACCACCAGCATTTTTTATAACGTCTTCACCAGGACGGAGCCATAAATGATAAGTGTTTGACAAAATTATTCCAGCATTGCATTCTTTTACTTGATCAACGGTCAATCCTTTTAAAGCTGCTCTTGTTCCAACTGGCATAAACATTGGGGTCTCATAAGATCCATAATTTGTATCTAATCTACCAAGTCTTGCTAATGTATTTTTTTCTGTCTTTAACAAATTATACTTTATTTTCATAATATCACCCCAATAACTATTTAAAATATTGATAAATATTTTGTTGATCATAATGGTCAACTAACTCATATCCTCCATATAAAGCTACTTTATTACTTCCAAGATTATCTTGTTTAATTTTTAATCTAATATTAACTAAATCAGGATAATTTTCTACTAAGTAATCAGTAATTTGAACTAATATTTTTTCTGCATATCCTTGTTTTCTAAAATTTTTATGAATTGCACACCATAGTTCAATAATTCCATTATTAGAAGTATCACAACTTCCTAACATTCCAATCTTATTAGTTTTATCTGCTATTACATAAGCTTTACCAACTTCAAACGTATTTTTTGAAGTTGGCTCTTTTACCCAAGTATCAAAATGTTTAGAAATATAAGTATTAACCTCTCTATCTTCATTTAATTGTCTTCTTAGACGCATATGTTCTAAATTAGAAAAACAATCCAAAGCCTCTAAATTTAAAGATCTTAACTGTATCATACTAAAACCCCCTAATGATACTGCATATTATACCACATTTTTCTATATTTTTCAAGTAATATTCGTATTTCTAACGAAAAGTCTTTAGTTTTAAAAAATTTTTAATATCTATTTTTAACTTGTTTTAAAACTTTTTGATAAGCTAAAACCCCATCTTGTTTTCTTTCTCTTTTCAAAGTATCATAAGACATAACTTTTTTAATATCATTTATCTTTGTAGATACAAATGGATAAATATTTTTACTATTTTTATTTTGTAATTCCAATAATTGTAACTGTGATATATTTATCACTTTAAAAACCTCCTATTTAATAAACATAGCATCACCAAACGAAAAAAACCTATATCTATATTTGACTGCTATTTGGTATGCATTTAATATTTTATCTTTACCAGCTAAAGCTGAAACTAACATTAATAAAGTGGACTTAGGTAGATGAAAATTAGTAATTAAACTATCGACTGCTTTAAATTGATAGCCTGGATAAATAAAAATATCGGTCCAGCCACTACATTCACAAAATTTATTATATTTACTAGCTACTGTTTCTAATACTCTTGTACTAGTTGTTCCAACTGCGATAATTTTATGACCACTTGCTTTAGTTTGTTCTAAAATATTAGCTGTTTCTTTATCCATATGGTAATATTCACTATGCATTTTATGTTTTGTTATATCAGAAACATTTACTGGTCTAAAAGTACCTAAACCTACATGAAGAGTTACATAACAAATATTAACTTTTTTCTTCTTTAGTTTTTCAAGTAAATCATTTGTAAAATGAAGGCCAGCAGTAGGTGCTGCGGCACTACCTAATTCTTTGGCATAAACAGTTTGATAACGAGATTGATCACTTAGTTTTTCATGAATATAAGGAGGTAGAGGCATAGTTCCAAGTTGTTCTAATAATTCATATAAAATTCCTTCATAAATTAATTCAAAATGTCTAATTCCCTCATCTAATTCTTTAATACACTTAGCTTTTAAAATTCCATTACCAAAAGATACTATCGTACCTATTTTAACCCTCCTAGCAGGTTTTACTAAACATTCCCAAAAATCATTTTCAATATTTTTTAATAATAATATTTCAATTACTGCTTTAGTATCTTCTTTTTCACCAATCAATCTAGCTGGAAGTACTTTAGTATTATTTAAAACTAACGTATCTCCTGGATTAATATAATTAATAATATCTTTAAATTGTTGATGAGATATTTCACCACTTTCCTTATCTAATACTAAAAGTTTTGAACTATCTCTTTTTTTTAGTGGTGTTTGTGCTATTAAATCTTCATCTAAATCATAATCAAAATCTTCTGTTTTCATAGTAACCTCCGAAATAAAACCTGGTAGTATTATACCAGATTTATAGAAAAAAGTCTCGTTTAATTTTTTGAAATACCTACAGCTTCATAACCTGCATCTGTTACAATTCTTCCTCTACTTGTTCTTTTAATTAAACCTTGTTGTAACAAATAAGGTTCATAAACGTCTTCAATAGTACTAACTTCTTCACCTATGGTACTGCTTATAGCTTCAACCCCAACTGGACCACCATTAAATTTTTGAATAATTGTCATTAATAGTTGATGATCAATATCGTCTAAGCCATGTTTATCAACTTTCAAACGTTCTAAGGCATGTTTAGTAACTTCTAAGCTGATAACTTCTTCATTTTTTACCATAGCAAAATCTCTTACTCTTTTTAATAGCCTATTTGCAATACGAGGTGTTCCCCTACTACGTTTAGCTAGTTCATGAGCTGCATCATCAGCTATTTCAGTATTTAAAACTCTTGCGGTTCTTTTTACAATTTGAGTTAACTCTTCTTCCGTATAAAATTGCAACTTAGCAATAATCCCAAATCTATCACGTAATGGTGAGGTTAAATCACCTGCTCTAGTTGTTGCGCCAACTAAGGTAAATGGTGGTAAGTCAATTTTAATATTTCTACTATTACCATCACCACCAATAATAATATCTAAAGTAAAATCTTCCATCGCAGGATATAAAATTTCTTCAATAAACTTTGGCATTCTATGAATTTCATCAATAAATAAAACGTCACCAGGTTCTAAAGTAGATAATATCGCAGCTAAATCACCAGACTTTTCAATACTTGGTCCACTAGCTGTTTTAATTTTAGTATTCATCTCATTAGCAATAATATAAGCAAGAGTTGTTTTTCCTAATCCAGGAGGACCATATAATAAAACATGATCTAAAACCTCTCCTCTAATTTTAGCTGCTTCAATAAATACTTTAATATTTTCTTTAACGTCACTTTGACCAATATATTCGTCTAAAACTTCTGGTCTAATAGAATTATCTAAAACCCCATCATCATCTACACAAACATTTCTTAATACACTTTCATTAGAATTCATAATAACCTTCTTTCTTTATTAAAAGTTTATTTCAAAAATAATTTTAAAGCCTCTTTAACTTGTTGCTCTATAGGTAAAGAAGAGTCTACTTTTCCAATAATTAGTTTTATTTCTTTTTCTTTATAACCTAATCCTTTTAATACTTCTATTAATTCATCTTGACTATTTTCTTCTATACTACCTTCTACTTGATTCAATTTTCCTTTTAAATCTAATATAATTTGTTTAGCTAATTTATCTCCAATTTTAGGAAATTTCTTTAAATATAAAATATTTTCTCTTTCAATTGCATCAATAATACCTGCAGTTGAACCTGTTGCAAACATAGGTAAAGCCATCTTACAACCTAAGCCCTTAACATCAATAAGTTTTAAAAACAATTCTTTTTCTTCTTCATTTTTAAATCCAAAAAGACTATGTTCATCTTCTTTTATTTGTTGATATATATATACTTTATATTCTACATTTTCCTGATAAAAATAAGGATTTGAAACATAGACAAAATAGCCTATACCATGATTTTCTATTACAATATGATTAAAAGAAACCTTAGTAATTTTTCCAATAATATAATCATACATATTATCACTCCCAAGTATTATTTTACTAAATTTAAAAGAAAAAGTCTATCATAGTAGACATAATTATTAAGTTTCGTGTGTTTATCAACAATGAATGAAAAAGTAATTTTAAAAAACTATAGGAATTACTATAGAAAGAGGATTAATGACAAACACACGATGAATACTATAATACATAAATGTTATTTTGACAAACTATTAAAAATTAAAATTGAGCCTAAAAAAAATATAAATTTTAATTTTTCACCTAGACGAATTTTTGATTTTCAAGTGTTTGTTTTTCTTCAATTTACAAAATTCATATTTTTAATATTTTTTTATATATTATTTTTTGAAACAACTACTAATGCACGTACACTATTACCTTCGGGAGGCAAATTGTAGAAATACACTCTACCTTGATTATAGACAGCCCAAGCATATTTGGATTCACCATCGAAAGCCGACATGGTCCAATAATAATATTTTGAATTTTTATCATCATCTGTTCCTCCAGATTTAGTTGATTGCTTTAAAAAATTGTATATCCATATTGGGCATGTTTTATTATCGTAAGCACAACCTACTTTATGTGCTTCTTGTACTGTAATCATTCTAGCTTTCACTGAATCTCTTGATAAACTATATGTTTCACTATCACAAACAGGAATACTTCCTGATGCATTGTATCCTCCTGATAGATGACAACCTGAATACCCTAAATTTGTATTATTACTACTACTTCCTATTGAGTATGTTTGGTCTTTGACATTCGTCCAATCTGCGGTTGCACTTTCTAAGGCATCTAATGCGGTTGTTGGGCCATGACTATTATCACCTGTATCATATACTGGTAATGGTGTAGGATCAGTTGAATACCATGCATTATTATTTAAAGTATCCTTTTGACTTTGTAATCTCATTGTTTCGCCATCATCTTGTACTACATGAAATCTTACCTCTTTTTCATTATTGACTTTATAGTTTATTATCGTTCCTGCTGGACATGATTCTTCATCCTTATTTTGATAGCATGTTGTTTCTTCACAGGTACTCTCATTACCGGTTACACAATAATTAGGTTGACCTGTTTCTTGATTATAAGTATAAGCACTAACGATATTTTTATTAACACTGCTACTACTACTTTCACTACCATTATTCTTAGTATTAACACCCTCAACTACAATCTTTCCATGGTAATGTTTTCCTAAAACCTCATTACTACTATTCTCATCAATCCAAATTCTAATTTCATATTTTTCTGATTGATTTGGCTTTAATGTACCAGTTTTAACTACATTATCTAAGGTTTGTTTTTCAGATAAAGTGAATGGTGTTTCTCCATTAATACTAACACGTATATTTTCTTTATTTAAAAGATTTGTACTACAATTATCTTTTTCAATAGTTTCTAAGTCATCTACTATTTTAACTTTATAACTTGCTTCTAATGTTCCTGTATTAGTTATTTTAAAAATATATGGCTCTTCTTTTAACCCAGCCTCATCACTTTCAGGATATGCCCCATTTAAATTAATAATATTTCCTGTACCTTCATCTTTATCATTAAAATCAATTTGTAAAGTTCCTACTGTTAAAGTATTATAATTTTTAGATTTTTGAATAGATGAGAAGATAGCAAAAGCACTTGAAATCATAATAATAACGACAATAAAAATAGATACAATAGTAAGTTTTAGCTCACGTGAAAAATTTTTAGAAATTTGTGTCCTTGCTTCACTAGCATCTAATACTTGATTTTGATAATTAGAAACCCCTATTTTTCGCTTATTGCGAATTGTCTTTCTTTGTCTTCCCATAATATATGACTCCTCCTGTATCTTCTTACTCTATTTACTACAATTATAACAAAGAAAAAAAATATCTACAATAGATATTTTAATCTTTCATATTAAAGTAGACACTTTGAACGTCATCTAAGTCTTCTAATTGGTCAATTAATTCTAATACTTTTTCTTTATGTTCGTCATCTACTTCAACAAAAATATTTGGTAAATAAGATACTTCCGTTTCTAAAAATTCATTTACACCAATACTTTCTAAAGCATCTTTAACTTTTAATAAATCTTCACTAGGTGTTGTTATTTGGTAAGTTTCTCCATCGTTTTCTACATCTAAAGCTCCATTATCTAAACATGTTAACATTACTTCATCTTCATCATAAGTATTTGGTATAACAATAGAACCTTTTCTTTCAAACATATAACTAACTGATCCATCAGTTCCTAGGTTACCACCTTTTTTAGTAAAAGCCGCTCCAACA
>CANQKU010000060.1 GCA_947624535.1 uncultured Bacilli bacterium | reverse complement strand
TCTACACCTTTTACACCTGACTCTACCATTCTATTAATGGCGTTACCGCCACCACCACCAAGACCTATAACTTTGATCTTAGCTAACTGATCCATTTCTAATCCGCCTAACATAACCTTATCCTCCTCAATTTTCAAAAAAACGACCAAATACTTTATTGATAATACTATCGTTATTATTTTTGTCTTCTTTTATTGATATTAAATGGTGAATATCATCATCTTTTAACATATTAACATTTTTTCCTCTAAGGTTCATTTTTTCATCAAAATATTTAATTAACCCAAGAACACTACTGTATTTATTACTTCTTACACCTAAGGTAGTTATATTGCAAACCTTAGCTTTTATTCCTAATTGATTTTCAATCAAATATTGAAATCCTGCTAGTTCGCTTAGTCCACCTGTTATAATTATATAACGTATTTCTCTTTTTGTTAAGTTTTTTAACTCATTTTTTACTTTTTTTAAAATATCAACTAATCTAGCCTCAACAATTTTAGATAAATCTAATTGATTAATTTCTAAGGTTTCTTTCTCTTTATTAGTTATTTCCATAACTTCATTACTATCTGCATAAGAAGAAGCTGCTACTACAAAGTTTTCTTTTAAATTTCTAGCTATTTCTTTATCAACTGTATAAATATAACAAATATCATGATCTACATTTTTACTACCAAAATTTAAGATTTTATTCTTTATCATAATACCTTTATTTAATACAGAAATATTAGTAATTTCTTCTCCAATATTTACAATAGCACCTACCATTTTATCTAGTTGATTATTTTTAACTTCATAGTAGTCACCTGTTGAAGTATAAGCAATATCAATTACTTCTACACCACTTAGTTTTAAAACTTCTAATGTTTTATAAACAATTTTCTTAGGAGAAGTAGAAATTAGTATTTTAGCTTCTAATAGTTCTCCTGCATATCCTTTAGGATCTTTAATGTGGTCTTCATCATCTACTTTAAAACTAATTGGCATAGCGGTAATTAATTCTTCATCTTCACTAAGTTGTCCATTTAAAGCATCTTTTAATACATTGGAAATATCTTCTCCTGTAATTTCATGATAATCTAAAACTTTAGTAGATCCTACAACAAGATCCATCCTACACTGATTAGTAGGAACACAAGCTATAACTTTAGTAATTTTAAATCCTAACATTTCATCTAATTTACGAAAAGCTTTCCTTACTGCATTAACTGCTTTTTTAGTATCAACTACAATTCCCTTTTGTATTCCATCAGATAAGGCATCGACACTAGCAATCACATGAAACTTTTGATCAACTTTACTACAAACTAATATTTTAATACTATTAGTACCTAAGTCAACACTAGTATAATAATGATCCATAGTATCTCTCCTATCTTAATATAACTATTATACTATAGTTTTTTCTTTTCTCCAAGTATTTTAACTAAAAAGTTATAATTTAAACCTAAAAAGATAGCAAATAAATTGCTATCACTCTACAACAACTGTATTTAAAATATCATTTAAATACTCATTATCTACATTATTAGTATCCATAAAAGTAAATGTATATCTTTTATCATCTTTTAAGATATTTACTTCTCTTATATTATCTTTTAAATTAAATATATATCCCTTATAATCTCCATCAATTAAAGTAATAGAAATATTTTCTGGTATCATAATAGAACTAATACTATAGATTGTATAATTTTCTTTTATTTTTTTAACACTTGTAAAAATATTATTATTATTATTTTTATTATTTAAAAGATAGTCAAATAATAAGATATCGTTACTAATCTTATGCATTTTTAAGATATCTTCAATATTTATATTTTTAATAATTTTAATATTTGATTGACCAAAAAATGTTTTATCACTTTTCAATAAATCTAAATAAGTATTAGTATAACCCATCCAAAATGCTTTAATAACTTTGTTATTTGTATCCTTTAATACTAATTTAGAAGAAGAATTTTCATCTACTATTTGATCTAAGTTTTGATATAATTTGAAGTCATTTCTTATTTTTAAATTTTTAAATTTTAAATAAGAATTATCATCTATATCTTTATGTTTAATAGTAATTTTATCTTTATAATTAAAGTCTAATAAATTACTAAATTTTTCTATATCATAATATTTTAAAATAAATATTTTATAACTAAAATAAATGATTAATAAACTAATACTAATTATAATTATTCTTTTTTTCATATTTTTACCCAAGATCAGTTTTATTTTGTTTATATCCATATTTTTTCTTCTCTTCCATCATAAATGAAGAAATTTTTGTTTCAATTTCTTGAAGAGCTGATTTTGCAATATTAGATAATGTTACAAATTCTTTGATGGTATCAAGATATACTTTACCCCAAATAATTCCACTATAAATTTTTAAGTCATTAAACATATCAGGGGTTATCGAATCTAGAAAATAGCCAAATACTACTCTTTTTCTTCCTATTAAAATTCTCTCTGAAGTTAATGCTATAACTGCTGTTGAAATAATATTTAAGGGATTGTTATTTTTTTGTCCAGTAAAAACATATAGTACTTTTTCTCCTGGATTTAAATGTTTTTCTACTACTTCACTATTTTGTTTTAGTCTCCATGATACTGTCATAGGGTGTAATCTTTTATATTCTAAAGCTTTTTTATATACTATTCCTGTCATAATCTTACTCCACAAATTTATATTCTTTCATAAATTCCAGATAAGTTGCTTTATCAACTAATCCTTCTATTTTATCTTTTATACTATGATTTCCAACTATTAATAGCAATGGTGTACCATAACCTTCAGCAAAATAACTATCTGATGAGATTAACAACCTATTATCATCTTCACTAAAATTATCAGGATTAAGATAATTTATTGAGACATTTTCTTCATATATAATATTTTCAAGTATTGGGGTTGCTAATTTACAATATTCACAAGATGGTTTAGAAATTAATACTAAATAGTCTTTATCTTCTTCATTATATAAATTAATATAGTCACTTACACTAATTTCTTTAGGTGAAGTTCTTTCCTCATCACTTACACTTCCAGCATCTTTAGTAGCTTGTTTTAGTATTTCTTCACCTTCTTCATCTACATAATTACTATATGGTGTAGACTTTGTGTTAGATGCAAAAAAACTAATAAGACAAATTATAATAATAAGTAGACTAATTCCCCCTATTTTTAAAATTTTATCTTTACTTATCTTTTTTTTACTTTTAGTTGCCATAATAATTCCTCTCCTTAAGGAGATTATAACATACTTTTAACTTCTTTCATAATGTATTGATATATTTTTTTTAAAATTTTATTGATTGAGATAGTCTCTTCTTCACTAGAATTTATACTATCTTTACCTGACCAAACACCCACCTCTTTTTCTTTAGCTTCTACTTCTTTCTTTTTTAATAAATTTGTATACTTATAATCTCCATATAAATAAGCAACTTTAGCATAACCTTTTTCAATTAATTCTTCTTGAAGTAACTTGCCATCTACAAAAATCCAAGCTAATCTTCTACCATATTTATCTTCTTTAGTAGAATTATCATCATACTCTAATTTTATCTCTTTAGCTTCTTTTAATCTTTTACAAGTATAATTACTAGCCTCTTTTCCAAATGGTTCTACTTTCTTTTTAGGATGCTTAACTTCAGGTGTATCTATAGCTAAAAATCTTGTTGAATACTCCTTATTACCTATAATAAACTTAGCTGTATCACCATCAACACACTTTGAAAACTTAACAACTTCTTCTATTGCAAAAACACTTCTTGGCATAAAACCTAACGTAAAAATAAATAAAACTATTACAATTATCTTTTTCATCCCTATCACCAACTTTATTATACATTTATAATTTAACATTGTCGAAATAAATTTCTTCTTTTATAAAATTAGTTTACATAAAATTAAAATTAGGAGGAGAAAAATATGAAAATAAAAATTGGAATACCTAGAGCTCTTTTATATTATTATAATAAAGATTTATGGATAAATTTTTTTAAATATTTAAATTTTGATGTAATAGAAAGTCCCCCTAGTAATAAAAAAATATTACAAGATGGTGAAACTCTAGCGATTGATGAAGCTTGTTTTAGTCTAAAATTATTTTTAGGACATGTTAATTATTTAAAAGATAAGTGTGACTATATCTTTGTACCTAGATTTTTCTCTATAAAGAAAAATGAGGGTGTATGTACTAATTTTAACTGTCTTTATGACTTAGTAAATAATAGTTTTGATGATATTAAACTACTCCATTATAATGTTGATTTAACTTCTAAAAGAGTAGAATTACTTGGATTTTTAAAAGTTGGAAAAACTTTAGGAATTTCTTATATTAATACTTATCAAGCTTATAAGTATGCGAAAAAAATACAAGATGAAAACCTAAAAATTAAGCAAATTAGTCAACAAAATTTATTAAAAAGTAATAATCTAAAAATATTATTAGCTGCTCATCCATATAATTTATATGATGAATTAAGTGGTAGACCAATTATAGATTTTTTAAAAAAGTTAAATATTACTATTATTTATAGTGATTTACTAAGTGATGAGTTAATTGATGAAGAATGCAGAAAAATTTCTAAAGATATAAATTGGACCCATAATAAAAAAATTATGGCTAGTATTAATTATTATAAAGATAAAGTAGATGGTATTATAATTATTTCATCTTTTCCTTGTGGACCTGATTCTTTAGCTAATGAAATGGCTATTAGAAAAGTTAAAAATATTCCAATTATTACTTTAATTATAGAAAATTTAAATAGTGATATTGGTATTCTTACTAGATTAGAAAGTTTTATTGATATATTAAGTCAAAAGAAGGAGGAAGTTTATGAAAAAAGTAATTAGTTTTCCTCATTTAGGTAATTATTTTATTCCTATAAAATATTTTCTTACTAAGCTTACTAATTTAGAAGTTATGGAAGCTCCTCCTATTACTAAAAAGACTATTGAGTTAGGGAATAAATACTCTCCTAATGATGTATGTATACCATTTAAATATAATTTAGGTAATTTTATTGAAAGCTTAGAGTTGGGCGCTAATATATTAGTTCAAGCAGGTGGAGGTTGTAGATATAGGTACTATGCTGAAGTTCAAGAAACTATTTTAAAAGATTTAGGCTATGAGTTTGAATTTATTAAATTGATACCAAATGATCATTTAAACTTTAGGGAAGTTTATCATATATTTAAAAAGTTAAATCCACACCTTAGTTTTTTTAAGTTTTTCCATGTAATAGTAATCACCTTATTTTTTATTTATTATATGGATAAGATTGATATAATTATTAGAAAAAGAATAGGTTTTGAAAAGAATAAAAATAGCTTTTTATCATTAAAGAAGAAAATGTATAAAGATTTTTCGAAATGTAGTCATATAACTACTCTTACTTATTGTTATCTAAAGTATAGAAAAAAATTTAAACGTATTCCTATTAATAAACCTAAAAATTGTTTAAAAGTAGGTATTATTGGAGAGTTATATACTTCTATGGAACCATTTTCTAGTTATTTTTTAGAGGAAGAATTGGCTAAGATGAATATTGAGTTAAAAAGATATACTGATCTTTCATATTTGTTATGGAAGAAGAAGTTAATTACTAAGTATATGCTTTTTAAAAGTCGTAAATATTGTAGTTATACTTTGGGTGCTGATGGCTTAGATAATGTTTATAGGACTATCCAGTTATCTAAAAGATTTGATGGAATTATTCATACTAAGCCATTTGGGTGTACACCTGAGGTGGGCGCTATGCCTATTATAAAAAAAGTAGCTAGTGATAAAAAAATTCCAATTATTTTTTTCTCGTATGACTGTGAAACTTCAAGTGAGGGTATAACAACAAGATTAGAAGCATTTTATGACTTGATAAAAATTAGAAAGGAGTCAAAATGAAATTAGGATATTTTGGGGTAGACATTGGATCTATTTCAACTAAAGCTGTAATTATTGATGAGGAAAATAATATTATTTTGAGTAAGTATATTTGGACAGAGGGTAATCCTATTCAAGCTGTTAAAAAAATTATGGCTTATTTTAAAGATAATTTGAAAGATGATATTAAAATAGTTGGGGTTGGGACAACTGGATCAGCTAGAAGATTAATTGGCGCTATGTTAAATGCAACGATTATAAAAAATGAAATTACTGCTCATGCAGTTGGTACATTAGTCTTTCATAAGGATGTCAAAACGATTATTGAAATTGGTGGACAAGACTCTAAAATTATTTTATTAGAAGATCAAATTGTTACTGACTATGCCATGAATACTTTATGTGCCGCAGGTACAGGTTCATTTTTATCTAGTCAAGCTAAACGTTTAGGAATTGAGGTAGAAGACTTTGGTAAAATTGCTTTAACTA